>WLGZ01000121.1 GCA_009702945.1 Actinomycetota bacterium
GACATTAACTCACCTCACAACAAGTTGGAATATTCGTTCGGGTACGAACAGTTTTAAGATACCCGATTCTGACCCATCCCGTGATCATTTTCAACTAAGCGGATAAAGTTAGCGTAGGTTCTAGGAAATTGAGGTTCCATGGCTGGTCAACACACGTTAGACGAAACTGAACGCCAAGTTCAGGAACGTCTTGGGGATTTAAAGATCGATTTCGAAGCCATGGCAGTTGCATCGAACCTCTTCCGAGCCGCTAACGCTGTTAGAAACTACCTAGAGCGCACCGTACTCGCTCAGCATGAATTGTCCTGGACTGCATTTGTGGTGCTTTGGGTCGTGTGGATTTGGGAGCCAGTTGAGTCTCGAGTTATCGCCGAGGAGGGTGGATTCTCAAAAGCCACTCTGACTGGAGTTATGCAAACCCTTGAAGGCCGAGGTCTCATTACCCGCACCCGCAGCAGTAAAGATGGCCGTCTAGTTTTAGTAAAGCTAACCGCCAAGGGTCGCAAAATGATGAAGCAGCTATTTCCTGAATTCAATAAAGGTGAGCGCCTGGCTGTAGCTGACTTAAAGCGATCTGATTTAGGAATCTTTGCCGACTTACTTAGGGCCGTTACCATCACTGTAGATTCCCAGAAATCAACTAAGCCCTAGCTTCTTTAACCAATCGAGCAAACAATCCATGCTGGTTTGCATCTGACTTAGCAGTATCTTCTGGGTGCCACTGGACTCCCCGAGCCCAACCGGTTGATTCAATTCCAACAGCTTCAATCGTTCCATCCGGACCACGGCCCAAAACTTCTAAGCCAGAGCCAAGTTTGTCGATTGCTTGATGGTGGTAACAAGAAGTCGCTACCAACTCTGAAGTAAACCCGAATGATTCGTAATCACTGACTTTTACTTCTTGGACGACATGGCGATGATTTTCTGGCATGTCCTGAATGAGGGTGCCGCCACGAACAACGTTTACAACATGGAGCCCGCGACATACAGCCAGCGTTGGAATGCCTTGCTGCAGTACATACTCGGTCATCCCAAAATCTGATTCATCCTGGAGATCGTCCACATCGTAAACACTTGCGTCCGGCTCTTGGCCATAACGAGCGGGATTGATATCCCCGCCACCAGCTAGAAGTACTCCCTGATAGCCCTGGAGTCGTTGCTTCCAATCACTTTCGGCGGCAGCTAGCAGGGTTATTGGATCGGCCCCTGCATCCCAAAGTGATTCCAGCAGGGCACGTGAACTAACCACGCCGCCATATCTAAGGGCGGAGGCGGTGTTAGTAAACCGACCAATTAGCGCGATTCTTGGACGTACGGACATTTCACCAGCCTAATGAAAGAATTGCCTAGATTTGGTTCCCAAATCACTGAATTTAACGTATCGTAATTCGTTAGTACCCGAACGATTTTTCAGGGGTTGGCATGAGTATGGCAAATGTTGCTGGCGTATCAGTAGATACCCGGCACTTTATTGGTGGCGAGCGGATCGCTTCGGCACAGACCTTTGCGGATCATTCGCCAATTGATGGCGTTCACCTTGCTGACATATCTCGGGGCGGTAAACAAGAAGTCGACCTAGCCGTCGCTGCCGCTAAAGCCGCCTTTCCAATTTGGTCTCAAATGTCACCGCAAGAACGAGGCGCTATCTTGCACCGCGTAGCTGACTTGGTGGAAGAACGCATTGAAGAACTAGCAATCGTCGAAACCACAGATAACGGCTCCCTGCTTCGATCACATCGTCGCGGTGTAATGCCTCGAGTCGCAATGAACTTTAGATTCTTTGCAGACTACGCAATGAATCAACTTAGCTATCCTGACTTTGAAACTCGCGGCCATACCAATCACGTAACTTGGGATCCGGCAGGCGTGACTGGAATCATCACACCTTGGAATGCACCATTGATGCTTGCTACTTGGCGCATTGGTCCCGCACTTGCTGCTGGCGACACTGTCGTAGCAAAACCACCAGAGTGGGCTCCGCTCACTGCTTCGCTGCTTGCGGACATCACAGCTGAAGCTGGAATGCCGCCTGGCGTATTCAATGTTGTGCAAGGTTTTGGTGAAGAAGCCGGTGCAGCGCTTACTGCGCATCCAGACTTATCTCGCATTTCTTTCACTGGCTCTGTGCCAACTGCAAAACTTGTGGCCAAAGCTGCTGCCGAAAATCTAGTCCCTTGCTCTTTTGAACTAGGTGGCAAGAGCCCGCTAATCATTACTGATGATGCAGACCTAGATATCGCAGTCACAGTCGCTGTTGAGCAGTACGATAACGCTGGTCAGGTTTGCTTATCCGGAACTCGATTCTTGGTACAGCGTGGCATTGCAGAGAAATTCAAAGCCGCCTTCATCGAACGTGCCAAGCAGATCAAACAAGGTGATCCACGGGATGAAGCAACAGACATTGGTCCACAAATTCATCCTGAGCACTTCACTCGGGTTAAAGGATTCGTAGACCGCGCCGTTGCTGAAGGACAAACCGTCGTACTAGGTGGTGGCCCTAATTCTGAATTGGGCGGAAACTTCTTTATGCCGACTTTGATTGACAATCCAACAGTTGGCAGCGAAATCATAACTCAAGAAGTATTTGGCCCAGTTCTTTGCATGCAGCAATTCGATACCGATGCCGAAGCCATCGAGATGGCAAATGGAACTGAATTTGGTTTAGCTGCAGTTGTTATTTGCGGAGATAAGAAGCGGGCCGAAGCAATCACCGATCGGTTAGTTGCCGGAACTATTTGGGTTAACTGCTTCTTCGTGCGCGATCTTGGTGCACCATTTGGAGGCTCTAAGAAATCAGGTATCGGCCGCGAAGGCGGAATCTGGTCATTTGATTTTTATGCAGACGTAAAGAACACGGTCTTTGCGCCTAACGGATGGAAGGAATAAATCATGGGTGAAATTGTTGGAGCAGGTTTACTGGCTCACGTGCCTACCATTGTCTTGCCACTTGAGATTCGTAAGGAACTCAACAATGGTGAAGACTTCACGCTTGTTGCTGGACTTGAGCAACTGCGTAAGGATGTTTTTGAAAAAGTTGATTACGACACCGTAATTGTTTTTGATTCTCACTGGGCTACGACCGTTGAATTCGTAGTGACCTCACATGATCGTCGGGAAGGTTTTTACACCAGTGAAGAACTTCCGCGCGGCATGTCATCCGTTCCCTATGACTGGAAAGGTGATCCAGCGCTAGCCAAGGAAATCGCGTCACTTGGCGAAAAGCATGGAACTTGGATTACTCCGATCGACAACACACACCTACCGACTTTCTACGCAACCTTAAATCTCTGGATGTACCTAGGTAAAGGGTTGGACAAGAACTGGATCAGCATTGGCATGTGCCAAACCGGCGATGACGAAGATAACTTGAGATTGGGTCGCGCTGTTGGTGAAGCTATTGCAAATTCAGATCGCAAGGTATTGCTAATCGCTTCCGGTGCTTTGTCACATACGTTCTGGCCATTGCGTGAACTTCGTAAGCACGAATCTGCCGATTTGAATTCGATTTACACGCCTGAAGCACGAGCTGCTGACGAAGAGCGTATTACTTGGTACCTAGCTGGAGAACATGCCAAAGTTTTGGACACCATGGATGAGTTCCATAAGTACAAGCCAGAAGCTCGTTACGGACACGGCATGATGATGCACGGTGCGTTAGGTGAAAAGGATTGCACTGCACCTGGCCGTCAATACGGTGAATATGAAAACTCAATTGGTACTGGCCAAGTTCATATTTGGTTCGATAAACCAGCCGAAGGTTTCCCAGCTGTTAAGCATCCGGTTGTGTCACGTGGCTGAGTATCGTCGCATCCTGCTGGATGGCTTTGCAGTTCAAACAATTCGCCACGGTGAAACTCTGGTCGCTCC
>WLGZ01000122.1 GCA_009702945.1 Actinomycetota bacterium
AGTAGGAGCGACGGACCGAACTTCGGTCCGTCGCTTTCCTGAAAAAGCAGTTAAAGACCGCGCTGAAGTAAATGCGATTCTTGATGCGGGACTCGTAGCTCACGTTTCTTGCGTCGTAGATGGTCAACCATTCGTAATGCCAGTTGGCTATGCCCGTGATGGCGACCGAGTGCTATTTCATGGATCAACCGCATCGAGGCTCTTTAAGAATTTGGCAGCAGGTCAAGCTTGCTGCTTCACGGTCACTTTGCTCGATGGCATGGTATTAGCACGTAGCGCCTTTGAGTCCAGCATGCATTACCGCTGCGTTATCGCTCTTGGTTCATGCGACGTTCTCGAAGGCGAAGAAAAAGAAGCTGCACTGATTCGAATCACAGATCACTTGCTACCAGGCCGTACTAACGAAGCTCGAAATGCTGCCCCAAAAGAATCCAAGGCAACCCTTATGCTCGCGCTAAATCTTGATGAGGTTTCTTGCAAAGTAAGCGAAGGCGACCCGGATGATGTGCCAAGTGATTTAACGGATCCGATTTACTCAAACATTTGGGCCGGTTACGTTCCGATGAAGGAAGTTTTTGGCGAACCTGTGGCTGACCCAATGACAACTGAAAAGAACATTCCAACTCCGGACTACATCAAAAAATGGAAGCGCTAGCAAGGAAGCAAAATGACTGATTACCGATCAAAGTCCTTATGGTGGAACACGTTGCCCGAAGAGTTGGCAACTTCCTCTCGATACGCACTGCACTCTGACATTGATGTTGACGTAGCAATTGTCGGCGCTGGTTACACCGGACTTTGGACGGCTTATTACCTGCAACAACGCGACCCGAACTTAAACATCGCGATTATTGACGCTGAAGTTGCCGGCTATGGTGCTTCTGGCCGTAATGGTGGTTGGTGTTCGGCTTACTTCCCTACCGAGATCGACAAACTTGGTCGAATTCATGGCCGTGAATCTGCTCGCGCCATGCAAGATGCCATGCATGACACTGTGACTGAAATTGAAAATGTAGTTAAGGCCGAAGGCATCGATTGCGAATGGCAGCGCGGTGGAACTATTTCGTTTGCTCGCACTCCGCTGCAGTGGCAGCGCGCGCAAGATTACATTCACCACTGGGAGGAATGGGGATACGGTGCTGAGCATTACGCATTGTTAAGTGCAGGCGAAGCTAAAGAGCGCGCTCAAGCAACCAATCTCTTAGGTGCCACTTACACACCACACGTCGCTGCGATCAATCCCGCTAAGTTAGTTCGCTTGCTGGCAAATTTGGTTGAAAAGCGCGGCGCCACAATTTATGAACATACTGCAGCAACCAAAATTGAGTCAGGCAAAGTATTTACGACTGGTGGTGTAATCAGCGCTCGATACGTGGTGCGAGCAACTGAGGGATACACCAAAACTTTAGAAGGCCAAAAGCGAAAGATAGTTCCGATCTATTCCTTGATGATGGCAACTGAACCATTAAGTGCGCAGGTTTGGGATCAGATTGGTTTAGCTCAACGCGAAACTTTTGGTGACTTTAGAAATCTAATCATTTATGGTCAACGCACTGCAGACAATCGTTTTGCATTTGGCGGCCGCGGTGCGCCATATCACTTCGGCTCCTCAATCAAAGATGAATACGACCAACACAGCGAAGTTCATCCTGCGCTGCTTGGCGTATTAGCTGAGCTGTTCCCAGTAGTAGCTGACGCCAAAGTAACTCACACTTGGGGTGGGCCACTTGGTGTAGCTCGCGATTGGATGGCATCAGCTGGTCTTGATCGCAAAACTGGAATTGCTTGGGCTGGTGGCTATGTAGGTGACGGTGTCGGCACCACAAACCTTTCTGGCCGAACTCTTGCAGACTTAATCACTAACCAAGAAAGTCCAATTACCAAACTTCCTTGGGTTAATCACAAATCACGTAACTGGGAAGTTGAGCCACTGCGCTGGATTGGTGCAAACGCTGGCCTTCAAATTATGACAAGGGCTGATCACGCTGAAGACAAAACTGGCAAACCCTCAAAACTTGCGGGCGTAGTTTCCAAACTCTTAGGACAGTAATTCATGACCGCGATCGTATTGGCGCTCATTTGCGCCGTAAGTTATGGCGTTGCTGATTTCTGGGGTGGCCTGGCAACTCGTCGAGGTTCGATTTGGAAAGTTCTGCCAATCATCGTTGCAACTGGAATTGTGACGCTTGGACTTGCAGTTCCATTCTTTGGTGCAACCTTTAGTCAAGGCGCCATTGTCGCTGGTGTTGCAGCGGGACTTTCTGGAACTATCGGTTACATCTTCATCATGTACGGGCTTGCCCTTGGTCCGATGAGTGTGGTCGCCCCAATCTCGGCAGTAATTGGTGCGATCATTCCTTTTGCAGTTGGTTTTCTACGTGGTGAAACACTATCTACTGTCGGATTTATTGGTGCCGGCTTAGCTTTTATCTCAATTGTTTTAGTAAGTCGCTCAACTGCTGATGCCACTCACCCAGTTACTGCAAAAGCTGTAATTGTGGCAATCATTGCTGGCCTTGGTATCGCTGGTTACTTACTTGGAATTAGTGGTGGGCCTGATGACAGTGGGTTAGCACCAGTAATCGTGGGCCGATTAGTCACGGGTGGAATTTTCATAGTTATCGCAATTGCGAAATGGAAGACCATACGCGACGGTGCGATCGATTACAAGTTGGCAATTTCTTCAGGCGCACTAGACGTAGTGGGTGGTGCAACGTTCATGCTGGCAACCCGCGCTGGTGACTTAGTGCTTGTGGCCGTGGTTGCAGCTCTCTACCCAGCATTTACTGTTCTTCTTGCTCGTGTTGTGTTGCACGAGCGCATGGAGAGACATCAGCTCATTGGCCTGTTTGGTGCTGGTGCTGCTGTAGTGCTTCTGGCCACAAGCTAAGCCATAGACTCAAAGTCTTATGTCTGCCGTCCTGCTTGCCTTCGCGTGCGCACTTGCATATGGCTTCGGTGATTACTTTGGTGGACTTGCAACCAGAACCAGTCCGCTCTTTAAAGTTCTACCAATAACAGTTGGTACCGGCTTAGCATCACTTTTGATTGCTGCACCATTTCTGGGCGCAGACTTTAATCGACAAGCAGTTACTGCTGGTATATCCGCCGGACTATTTGGCATTATCGGATACATCTTTGTTTTGAAATCTCTTGGACTTGGTCCTATGGGTGCGGTTGCACCAATCACTGCACTAGTTGCAGTTATCATTCCGTTTAGCGTTGGCTTGTTTCGTGGCGAGCGGTTAACGGTAACTGGATCAATCGGAGCACTACTTGCTATGGCTTCGATTGTGATGGTGAGTCGATCAACCGTAGATGCCACTCACCCACTCACTAAAGCCGCAGCCATCTATGCAGTCTTTGGCGGATTTGGTTTCGCTGGATTCTTGTTAAGTGTTGGTAGCGCACCAATTGGGTCTGGACTTTCTCCAGTAATCACCGCGCGCTCTGTAACCATGGTGATTTTTTGCATCACTGCTTTAGTGCTCTGGAAATCACTGGCCGGCAAGCCCGTTGATACCAAGCGAGCAATGGCCTCTGGTGCTCTGGATGTTTGGGGCGGCACAACCTTCATGTTGGCTTCCCAGCGTGGCCAGCTGGTTATCATCTCGGTGATCGCGGCTTTGTACCCTGCAATCACGGTATTGCTGGCTCGAATCTTCCTGAAGGAACGCTTGGAGCGTCACCAGGTCGTGGGTCTATACGGCGCAGGTATCGCTGTAGTTTTGCTGACAATTTCCTAGTAAATTAAGGACCAATCGCCCATCTAGGGTGATTGAAGATTGGATCCAATCTGTGATAAATTGGATCCAATTCCAACGATAGGAAATCCAATGGCCGCTCCACAACAT
>WLGZ01000123.1 GCA_009702945.1 Actinomycetota bacterium
GACCAAATGCAACCTCAAACCATGTGCTACCTAGGTTCATGGGTTAAGGGTGCTTTGCCACGCGCAAACATGGCTGCTCAAGTAATTGAAGTAGCACCTGGTCTGGACATCGAAGCGCTTACCGACGTTGCACTAAAGCACGCGAACGTTCAAGCGGGAATTTTGTTTGTGGAACGAACTTTCGGTTACCTAGAGATTCACGGTCCAACTGAAGAAGTTCGTGCCGCCGGTCAGGCAGTACTTGCTGCTTTAGGTGCCACCGAGGCTGAAGCAACTAAACCAAAAATCTTGGCATCACGCGTTGTGCCATCGGTAGATCAACAACATGCATTCCTTATTAATAGGAACAAAGTTGGATCCATGATTTTGCCGGGCGAATCTCTTTACATCTTGGAAGTCCAGCCGGCTTCTTACGCAATCTTGGCAACCAATGAAGCTGAGAAAGCAACCGACATCAAAGTTGTTGACTATCGAATGATTGGTGCAACTGGTCGCGTCTATCTTTCCGGTAAAGAAGCCAATGTTCGAGCAGCCGCTGAAGTTGCTGAAAAGGTTTTGAGTGAACGCTAATGTCCACTGATAATGAAATGCTGCGTACGCTCGTGCGCGAAGCACTACGTGATGCCCTCGGTGGAGCCGACGGTATTCGCGATGCTGCGAAAGCACTCTCGGGTCAAAGCCAACAACCAACGAAAACTGCGCAAGTAGTAGAAGTGGTTTCGCTAAGCAGCAATTCAGATGTGTCTAATTTTGTAAATCGTGTTCTTGACCTAGCGTCAGATTCAAAAACTCTTAACGCTATGCGCCAAGGCGAACTTGTATTTCAGCTAGGCAATGCAACTTCGAGCCATAGCAATCATGATTCTGGCACCACTCGAATTGAAAAGGGTGCCGTCACCGAATCAACAATCAGAAAAGCTGCCGAGTCAGGATCAACTTTGATCGTGGCCCGGAAGGTAGTTGTTACATCACTTGCACGCGATAAAGCGCGCGACTTGGGAGTAACGATTATTAGAGAAAGTCAACAAGATAATCAGAAGGGATCGGTGATGCGCTGATGTTAAAAGCGCGTGTTATCGGCAATGTATGGGCGACTCGTCGTCTAACCGAGATTCCCAATGGGGCCTTTCTCGAACTCGAAGTTGAAGGCGGCGCACACTTAGTTGCCTTTGACGTTTTAGGTTCTGGAATTGGGGAAAGCGTTTTGGTTTCAACGGGCTCGGTAGCAGCCTCGTGGTTCCCGGACGTAACCCCGCCAATTGACGCTCTCATCATCGGTTCGATCGATGAGAACACTAAGAGTTCTGGGAAGCACAGCGCTTCCTAGTACAGCGCCTGAGAAATCAGGCTAAGAAAACGCAAGACCCGAAAGCGGACAACCGTTCGCAATCACAAAGTAGGAGAAAGTTATGTCAAGCAACGCACTGGGCTTGATCGAGACCAAGGGATATGTAGCTGCTGTAGCTGCTGCAGATGCCATGGTTAAGGCAGCCAATGTAACTATTGTTGCGCGTGAAGAAGTTGGCGACGGCCTTGTAGCTGTAGTCATCGTGGGAGATGTCGGTGCAGTTAAGGCTGCAACTGATGCAGGTGCCGAAGCAGTTAACCAAGTTGGCGAACTAGTTTCACAGCACGTAATTCCACGTCCACACGCAGAACTAAACAAGTTCTTCAAAGTTGGCGATTCCGCGTGAGTACGGGCCCGCTCGTAGCAGGGCCCGAACTACGCGTCTACTTGCTTGTTGAAGAGCTCCAGCAGCAATTCGCTGCTTACATGAGCACGCCGACGCGAGCCCGTGGTTACCCGCCTTACGGTGGTCAGCACTCGTTGATCATTGAGGTGGCACCCGGGCTTGCGATCGAGCGAGTAATTGACTTGGCGCTGAAGTCGGTACCTGAAGTTGAACCTGGCATTTTGTTCGTGGAACGCCAATTCGGAGTTCTGGAAGTACATGCTTCCGACATCGAGTTAGTGAAGCGAGCCGGTCAGGCAATTCTTGATGGCATTAATGCATCAGCAGCTGATCAACTTCGCCCGCGGATTCTTTATAGCGACATCATCGAAAACATAACGGATCAGCATGCAATTATTCTGAACCGAAATCGTCAAGCTTCGATGGTTATGCCTGGCGAATCACTGTTGGTATACGAAATGACTCCAGCACTTTTTGCAACTGTTGCAGCGAACGAAGCTGAAAAAGTTGCACCTGATGTGACGCTGGTTGATGTACAAATGATCGGCGCTGCTGGTCGGGTATACATGAGTGGAACAACTGAAAGTGTTACAAAGGCCCGTGATGCAATTACGCAGGCTCTTGAAGCAGTAGTTGGTCGCGATCAAGGTTAATCATTTTTCTTCCCCAAAAGTGACAAAACATATTGGTAACTAAGCCAAAATAAAGATGTCGGTAGGAGAGATAAATGAGTGGGTACTCGAACGAACCTGCAAAGCTTCATGAGTTTGCCAGGGATGCCGTTGCGAAGTTTGGCTATTCACCAGAGTCCGAGGTCTCACTGTTAAACATTTCCGAGAATGCCACGTTTAAGGTTGTCGATAGCAATACCGGCACCGACACGATTCTGAGAATTCATCGGCCGTTTTATCACACCGCGCAAGCAATCCAGAGCGAGCTAGATTGGGTGCAAGCATTGCGCGAGGTACAACTTGTGAGAACTCCCGCAATTTTGCCTGCGGGATCTGGTGAGCAGATAATTCTTGCGCAAGATTCCACTGGCGAAGAGCGTCATGCAGTCATGTTTGAATTCATGCCCGGAGTGGAACCGACCGAAGATCGACTAGTTGATGACTTCAAAACTTTAGGTGCGATCACAGCTCGCCTGCATGATCAATCAAAGCAATGGAATCGTCCAAGTAACTTCTTTAGGTTTACTTGGGATTTTGAAACTGCACTTGGCCCAAATGGTCATTGGGGTTCTTGGCGCGACGGCCTTGCGATGGGTCCAAGCGAATTAGAAATTCTTGGCCGACTTTCCGACACTTTGGGCTCTCGACTAGAACGATATGGAAAATCTAAAGATCGCTTTGGGTTAGTTCACGCCGACATGAGACTTGCAAATTTGCTTGTGGCAGATAAAGACGTGACAGTCATTGATTTTGATGACTGTGGTTTTAGTTGGTTTATGTATGACCTAGGTTCATCAGTTTCATTTATTGAAGACCACCCTTTAATTCCAGATATGACTGCATCTTGGGTAGATGGCTATCGAAGCGTCGCGGAGTTGAGTAAAGAGGAAGAGGCAGAACTTCCAACATTCATTATGTTTCGACGCCTGTTACTCGTCGCTTGGGTTGGATCACATCAAGACACAGAGACTGGCAAGGAAATGGGATCCAATTTCACCAAAGTAAGTTGTGAATTGGCCGAAAACTATCTGTCAAAATTTGCATAATTGTAAGAAACCTTCGACAACTCGTTAGGAACCTAGGAGAGAACATGTTTACTTCAGTAAGTGGATATTCCGTTGTTGTAACTGGCGGAACAAAAGGCATCGGTAAAGGCATTGCCCGAGTCTTTGCCAAAGCTGGAGCAAATGTCCTGATCACAGGTCGCGATGAAGCCAGCGCTAAGTCTGCCTGCGCAGAACTTACTGCTTTAGGTGGCGGCACAGTTACATATTTACTTGCCGAAGTAAGCAGCAAAGCAGATTGCGACATGGTTGCTAAAACTGCAATCGAACGCAATGGCGGCATCGACGTGCTTTGTGCAAACGCAGGAATTTTCCCAGATTCCAAACTTGCGACCATGTCCGAAGCGGACATGGACTTAGTGTTCGGCACAAACGTTAAGGGAACCATGCTTTCAGTTCAGGCTTGTCTGCCTGGTTTGGAAA
>WLGZ01000124.1 GCA_009702945.1 Actinomycetota bacterium
CACAGCAACTTAAGCGCTTTACCACCTGGATTTATGACGTAGCTGCCGAGATTGCATTAGAACGTGGAATCATTTTGGCTGACACTAAGTTTGAATTCGGCCTTGGTCTAGTTGGTACCAACAAAGATCAGATCGTCCTGGCTGACGAAGTGTTGACTCCAGATTCTTCGCGCTATTGGCCAGCTGATCAATGGGTACCTGGGCAAGCCCAGCCTTCATACGACAAGCAGTTCGTACGCGATTGGCTGACATCGCCTGCATCTGGTTGGGATAAGAATTCTGGCGAAGCGCCACCAGCATTGCCTGAGGATGTAATCGAAAAAACTCGCGAACGCTACGTCGCTGCTTATGAACAGCTAACTGGCCAGAAATTTAGTTAGCAGGCAAACCCGCAATGCAACATCACATTGCGGGTTCACCAAATTTGGGAACCCCTGGCGGGAATCGAACCCGCATCTCCAATTGAGTCAGGATTGGGCTCTTTCCATTGAGCTACAGGGGTACCCCAAGAAAATGTTCATATGTGATTCATTTTTTACAAACTGAATCAAGGCGATTGTGGATAAACAACACAAGTGAGTTATCGCATTCACCTATTGACAAGAATCTCCGAAGATGTAAAAATCTTTGTATTGAGTCAGGATTGGATGTCGGGCAACCGACGCTCTAACCGAAAAAGGCCCGCGAAACATCTCGCGGGCCTTTTCTTTTTTAAGTTACTTTTCGCCCCATCTAGGACTTGTGCTCTTTGGTGGATACAAAGTTTCGCGAATCAAAATGATTCCTGGTTGCTTCAGATCCAGCGCATCGCCTAAATCTTCAATTGTGGTTTCAGTAAATGAAAGCCCAAATGATTGCGCCAGGATTGCCCAGTCTGGCGAAACTAAATCAACACCGCGTTCTGGGTGACCCATAACTTGCTGGTCATAACGCAACATGCCGTAACCACCATCGTCAACGATTAAGAGTGTGTACGGCAAATTTTCCTGCACGATAGTTGCCAGTTCACCAAGCGCAAAAGCCACGCCACCGTCACCACAAACTGCAAGGGTGCGCTGACCAATTGCTGCTGGTCCAATTGCTGCAGGCAAACCAAAACCTAGAGTTCCCCAACCAACTGGATAAACAATACGTCGTGGTCGTGGCTGTTCTGCGTAAACACCAGTCCAGTAACCGCAAACAGACATGTCACAAACGATCGTGCCATCAGCTGGCCAGTGCTTTTCGATGGCTTCGACAAGTGCAATTCCACGCTTTGATTTTTCGCCAACTCGTAGACGATCGCGAACTGTCTTGTTTACAGACGCAACATCAACCCATGAATCGCGAGTTGAGGTTCCGGATACGAATGCAGCAGCTACACCATCGATGTTGTTATTCAATACAACAGCGGTTGGATCAACATTGCGCATAGTTTTTGTTGGATCAACATCAACCAACACAATGGTTTTTGGCCACGCGATTGCCCAATTCTTAGTGTTCATGCCATCTAGTTGGCTGCCAAAAACAACAAGTGCATCAGCTTCGGCTAACACTGCTTCAGTTTCTGGCTCATGAATTGGTGCCACCAAAGTGTGTGCTGAATCGGCAGCGATGCCACGACCAGCAAATGAAGTTAGGACCGGTGCATTCCAATGTGATGCAAGTGCTGAGATTGAATCACAAGAATTGACTGCGCCGCCGCCAGCCCAAATCACAATCTTGCTGGCACCTTCGAGCGCCGCTTTTGCTGCAGCGATATCAATCTCGATAATCTCTTGGCCAATTTCAAGCTTTGGTTTGGTACCGGTGAATTGCTGACCTAAAACATCAGCCGGAATTCCTAGGTATCCAGCTCCAACTGGAGCGCGAAGTAAATCGCGAATCATTTCAGCTGCTACATCAACTGCAGTCTCACCATCAGTAACGCTGACTGCCATAGATATCCCAGCAAGTTTTTTGGCTAGGGGAGCAAACATTGCGGCTTGATCATCCATTTCGTGGAGTAAGCCACGAGCGCCATCTTTAGAACGCTTACCAATCGGTGCTTCGGAAGAAATCACAAACACCGGAGAGCCACTAATGGCCGCCTCACCAAATGCGCCAAGGGTATTTGCAGCTCCCGGACCAGTTGTGGTCAATGCCACACCTAGGGATCCGGTGGTGCGGGCTACACCGTCAGCGGCGTACGCAGTGGTCTGTTCATGTCTAACTCCAACAATGGCAGGGCGATTTGGACCCAGCGCGTCCCAGAAAGCCAGGTTGTGTACTCCTGGGATGCCAAAGGTCGTTTTTACTCCGGCTTCCCAGAGTAAATCCAGGATTACCCCGGCTACAGTTTGGTGGTTCGAACTGGCATTGTTAGACATGTAATTCACTTTATCGTCAATGAAAGAGGCCCCGGGTGTCCACCTTCAAATCTCTAAATCCAACCAACTTGAGCGACGTAGTCGTCGAGACCAAACTTGCTACCCCAGATGAGATTGCAGATGCAGCTCGTCGGGCCAAAGCAGCCCAGAAGGCATGGGCAAAGATGCCAGCGCCAGCTCGTGGCCGAGTAATCGCAAACGCTGGTCGGTTGTTCGAGAACAACAAGGAAGCCCTTTCCAAGCTGGTTACCCGCGAAATGGGCAAGGTTTACCGCGAAGCCCTTGGCGATGTGCAAGAAGTAATTGATACCTGTGACTTCTTCCTTGGTGAAGGTCGCCGTCTATACGGTCAAACCGTGCCAAGTGAAATGCCAAACAAGAACTTATTCACTTTCCGCATGCCAGTTGGTACTGCATTCATCATCACTGCTGGAAACTTCCCAGCTGCTGTGCCGTCTTGGTACATCATCCCGGCTCTGCTAACTGGTAACTCAGTTGTATGGAAGCCTTCGGAATACACACCAGCAGTTGCCGAAGCAATGACTGCAATCTTCCACGCTGCTGGAGTCCCTAAAGATGTTTTGATCACTGTTGTCGCAGAAGGTAAAGAAACCTTCGAAGGCATGGTTAAGGGTCTAGATGAAGGAACCATCAACAAGGTTGGCTTCACTGGTTCAACTGAAGTTGGTCGCTTGATTGGTGCCAAGGTTGGCGAATACATTCAGAGCGCATGCCTAGAACTCGGTGGCAAGAATCCGATGATCATCATGCCGGATGCAGATCTTGAACTAGCGCTTGATGGCGCATTGTTCGCAGGCTTTGGTACAGCAGGTCAGCGCTGTACTTCACTTGGAACTTTGTGGATCCACGATTCGGTTTACGACAAGTTCCTAAAGATGTATGCCGACAAGGTAGCTAGCTCAAAGGTTGGCGACCCAATGGAAGACGTACTGTTTGGTCCAATGATCGCTGAGAAGTATCTTGCAACTCATGAAGAGAACTTGAAGTTGATTCAGCCTCATCACACTGTGCTTGGTTCAACTGGCATCGGTCGAATCACAAAAGACAATCCACGCGAAGGTTTCGTTGGCGATCCTGAAGCTGGCGTATTCGTGCACCCAACAATTGTTGCTGGCATCAAGAAAGAAGATGCGCTTTACAACACTGAAACCTTTGGCCCACTTGTAACTGTTGGTCGCTTCTCAACTATTGAAGAAGCAATTGAACTTGGCAACGATCATGGTTTCGGTTTGTCTGCTGCGATCTACACCAGCGATCCAAAGTCAGTTTGGACTTTCCGCGAGGGAATTTCAGCAGGCATGCTTTCAATCAATAACTCAACATCCGGTGCCGAAGCACATCTACCATTTGGTGGAAACGGCAAGAGCGGCAATGGCTCGCGTCAGTCCGGTATCTGGGTGCTTGATGTATTCACTCGTTGGCAGTCACTTAACTGGGATTGGTCTGGCAAGCTTCAGAAAGCTCAGATGGACA
>WLGZ01000125.1 GCA_009702945.1 Actinomycetota bacterium
AAACATGTCACGCCATTAAACCTAGATCCAATAAGTGCTGTTGCAACACAACTAACAATTGGCGCAACTATCTGTGCAGTTTTTGCCATCGCATCGCCGCATGAAATTACTTCTTGGCCAGTAACTGGAATGTTAGCGATTACTGCTTTAGGTGTGCTTGGCACTGGAGTTGCATTAGTAATTGGATTCGTAATTGTTAAGCGTGCTGGTGCAATTGCAATGTCGACAGTGACTTATTCAATTCCAGTTGTATCAACTCTGGCTGGCGTGATCTTATTGAAAGAAAAGCTTCACTGGTACGAGCCAGTCGGTGCACTGATTGTTTTGATTGGTATTGCAATTGTGCAAGAACTAATCAAACCTAAAGGTGAAAAGGTTTCGGCAACTGCCTAGAAATAACTGGAGCCCCCTATCCGATTTGAACGGATGACATTCGCTTTACAAGAGCGACGCTCTACCACTGAGCTAAGGAGGCCGGGAAACTTACCTAAGTAAGATCACCAGTTTCAAAGATTAGTGCATAAATCCTTGAAGCAAAAATGCGCCTATGAATAACGCTCTTTGCGAATCACTTCGGCTGCGCTAACCCAAGCAACAATCGCATAATTTTCAAAGTATTCGGCTTCTAAGTGGTTCATGATGCTCACACTTAACTCGCGAGATACCAAACACTGAATCATGATATTTCCGCCATCAACATCTCCGGCACGTCGGTTTCTAGGGCCTTCACCGTTTGCCGCAGTCACTGTGTAGCCAGAAACTCCAAGCTGCTTTAAGTCTTTAGCCAACCTCGCTTTCAAAGCAATTTCAGCAACAATCGTTACCAATGAGACTGTGTTCAGCTCTGACATTTTTACCCAACCATTCCTTCGAGTGACTGTGCCACTAAGACGATAAGCGGAATGCCGATCGTTAAGTTAAACGGAAACGTAATTCCTAGGCTTGCAGCCAAATAAATCCCAGGGTTTGCCTCTGGCAATGCAAGTCTGACTGCGGCTGGCGCTGCAATGTATGACGCGCTTGCTGCTAGAACACCAAGTACGGCAGCGCCACCCATTGAAAGACCCGATAAGTACCCAAAGACCACGCCAAGAAAGCCTGAAGCAATTGGGAACAGGATTGCAAAGACAATTAGCCCAACGCCAGCCGACTTAATGTCTCGCATTCGTCGTCCAGCTAGAGTTCCCATTTCAAGCAAGAACAATGTGAGCATTCCGATAAACAGTGCACCAAAGAATGGTTCGATCTTCGCGTAACCAACAGCTCCAGTAGCAAAACCTAAAACTAGACCGCCTACCAGCAACAAGATTGAACGGCTGGAGAAAATTTCTTGCAGGGATTCACCCCATGAAACATCTCGCTTAAGATGACGAGAGCCGAGCATTAAACCAACGATGATGCCTGGGATTTCTAGCAAAGCCAGAAGTGTTGTTACAAATCCTTCATATTGAATTGAGGACTGCTCAAGGAAAACTAACGCGGCGGTAAAAGTAACCAGCGAAGTAGAACCGTAGTGCGCAGCAAGTGCGCCACGATCAACTTCACTTAACTTCGTTAACTTTCCGGTAAAGAAAAAGGCTAAGACAGGAATCAACAAGCCAAGAATGATTGTGGCAAGAGCTGGAATTGCTACATCGCTTAACTCGGACTGGCGAAGCGAAACACCACCCTTGATGCCGATGCCGAGCAAAAGGTAAATCGAAAGGCCCTGATAAATCGGATCTGGTAGACGCAAGTCACCTTTGACCAAGACGGCAAGCAAGCCAAGAGCAAATGCCAAAACAGGTGGCGAAGTTAAGTTCGCGATGATTACTTGCGCTGAGGAATCCATTAATTCGATGTTAACAAATTAAATGTAAATCACTTACGGATGACGAATTTTTGCCAATTCGTAAAGGGCGATTCCAGCGGCAACGCCTGCATTTAAAGATTCTGTCTCGTCGAACATTGGGATTGAGACGATCATGTCGCAAGTATCGCGAACTAGTCGAGACATTCCCGTTGCTTCGCCGCCAACAACCAAAACGATTGGGCCCGCTGCAATTTCTTGGCTGACATCTTGGACAAATGAATCGCCATCAGCAGCTAGGCCAATAACGGTGCAACCTGCTCGCTTGAATTCAACCAGTGATCTAGTTAAGTTCACGGCTCGAGAAACTGGAACACGAGTTGCTGCGCCGGCCGAAGTTTTCCAAGCCGAGGCAGTCATACCCGCTGCCCGACGTTCTGGAACTAATACGCCATCAACCCCAAAAGCAGCTGATGATCGAATAACCGCACCAAGGTTACGAGGATCCGTAACACCATCAAGAGCAACTACGAAAGCTGCTTCATCATTATTGAAGGCATCTTCAAGAAGATCGATTGGATCAAGATAAGAATATGGCGGAATCCGGAGCGCGACACCTTGATGAACAGCGCCATCGGTATTTCGATCTAGTTCGGTTCGTGGGGCTTCCAGGAACGGAAGTCCGCGGTCATTGGCAAGCTGCAAAATTTCTTTGACGCGATCATCGGCATCCATGAACTGCTGCATGTAAAGCGCATTTGCTGGAATGTTGGCGCGAAGTGCTTCCAGAACTGAGTTACGTCCCGCTACCCATTCGATGCCGTCACGATCACGGGGACGACTTACTCGTGTTGAGCCACGCTTTTCGGCAGCTCTTTCGGCAGCACGTGCTCGCTTTGCAGCCGGGTGCTTATCACGCTCAGTTGCCTTTGGAGTAGGACCGCGACCTTCAAGTTTTTGCTTACCGCGACCACCAGAGCCAGCTGTTGCACCTTTTTTGGAGGTGCGGATCGCACCTTTGCGCTTGGAATTGCCAGCCATTACTTCTCCAGATTCCAGCGCACACCATCAGATGTGTCTTCTAAGGCGATGCCGGCATTCCGCAAGGAATCGCGGATGGCATCTGCAGCATCAAAGTTTTTGTTTTCCTTAGCTGCGTTACGAACTGCTATTGATTGTTGCACAAAGTAATCAAGTGCTGATTCCAGTTGTTGTGCGTTCTTGCTGTCATCAGCCCAAGTTGGTGACAGTGGATCAACACCCAAAACATCTAGCATTTGACGAACTGAGGTCAGGCAACCAATAAGGGCTGCAGCGTCCGCCTTTTTTGCAAGCAAAGTATTGCCTTCGCCCACCACTTCGTGAAGTACAGCAAGAGCCGCCGGAACGTTTAAGTCTTCATTCATTGCGGTTGCAAAATCTGAATTGATAGCCGAGGAAGTTAACTCAACATCGCCAACAACTGCAGCCGCGCGCTCTACGAAGTTTTCGATTCGCTGGAATGCCACTGCAGATTCTTGCAATGCGCTATCGGAAAATTCCAAGTTGCTACGGTAATGCGCGCTCGCTAAGTACCAACGAAGTTCAATTGGACGAACTCGCTTTGCAACTTCAGTAACTACTAATGAGTTACCAAGTGACTTCGACATTTTTTCGCCAGCAGTCGTTACCCACGCATTGTGCAGCCAGAAATTTGCAAAGTCTTGTCCGGCTGCCTTTGATTGCGCAACTTCATTTTCATGATGTGGGAAAACTAAATCCAATCCACCACCGTGAATATCAAATGCATCACCTAAATAAGCCTGTGCCATTGCGGAACATTCAATGTGCCAACCAGGTCGACCATTACCCCACGGTGTTGGCCAAGAAGGTTCACCGGGCTTTACAGATTTCCAAAGCGCGAAGTCGCGGGAATCCTTCTTGCGAGATTCACCTTCGGAATCTCCCGCAGGAAGTAAGTCATCGATTTTTTGACCCGAAA
>WLGZ01000126.1 GCA_009702945.1 Actinomycetota bacterium
CTGAGTCAATCCAGAATTGAGTTTTGCCTGGATTCCAAAATTCTTTTGACTTCTCCAGCATCTGCTCTTTGGAGTCGTATGAGAATAAGCCGTAGTCGAATTCAGGTGCAGCTGTGTCTTCTTGTGTCATCCCGAACCCTTTCTCAATCTTGTGCGCTATCCGCGCGATGCCTTGGTAAACCAATGATTACATAAAATTAGACCAAATGACCATACCTTTTAGCAACTTTTGGTTGAACTTTGGTTTAACAGATAAATCCGCTTAAAAACGGGGATTTACTGGCAAGTATGTCCGATTTGCGTATTTAAATCGAGATTTTTAGACCAAAATCGAAGATTTGTTAACCAAAAAAGTTCGAGAAACTAGCCAAATCTCGTTGTACTTGGGTTCGTTATCTGGCAAGGTCGTTCCAATCGTGTGACTCAGGTCACCCGCAACTGAGCAATACAAGTGAGCAATGTTGGGAACTTCCCGGCGTGAAAACGAAAGGGTCGAATGAATGTCGACAACTAAAGATAGTCAGAAAGGCCTTCGCAAAGGTGCGATTGGATTAACTGCTGTTTTGTTTATGGCGGTAGCTAATGCTGCTCCGATCACTGCAATGAGCTTCAACATGCCAGTTGGTGTTGGTTGGGGTAACGGAATCGGCGCTCCTGCAGGTTTCCTATTTGCAACGATCGTTCTATCGATTTTCGCAATCGGGTTCTCTGCTATGGCGAAGCGCGTTACAACTGCTGGCGCTTTTTACGGATTCATTTCTCAAGGACTTGGACAAGTTTGGGGTATGGCTGCAGGTCTGCTTGCTACCATTTCGTACATTCTTTTTGAAGGAACCTTAATTGGTGGTTTCGCATTCTTTGCATCCAATACCTTGAGCTCAATGGCTGGAATCAGTGTCAATTGGTTGATTATTGCCATCGGCGGAATGATCCTAATTTGGGTTTTGACCTACTTTGATATCACCGTTGCAGCAGTCGTGCTCGGCGTCACACTTGTAGCAGAAGTTCTGCTGCTAGCAGCTTTCGGTCTCAGTGTCGCTTTCAAGGGTGGACCTGATGGCTTTATGGTTTCTGAAACCATTGCGCCAATGGCCGCATTTAATAATCTTGAAGCCGGTGCTTTTGGATCCAGCGTTGCAGCCGGTACTGCAGCACTTGGTATCTTCTTTGCTTTCTGGTCATGGATTGGTTTTGAAACTACTGCTGCCTACGGTGAAGAGTCCAAAGATCCGAAGAACGTAGTTCCTCGCGCCACAATGATCGCCGTTGTTGGACTTGGTGTGTTCTACACACTCGTTTCCTGGATGGCAGTTGTAGCAAACGGTGCAAAGACTTCTGTAGAAGTTGCTTCCGGATCTACTGGTAACCCAGTTGATCTTTGGTTAGTTCCAGTTGCAGCAAACCTAGGTTCGCTAGCAGAAAGTACTTACCGAGTTCTATTGGTAATTGGATCATTTGCTTGTGCAATGGCGTTCCATAACGCTGCTTCACGCTACGTGTTTGCACTTGGTCGCGAACTTCCATTCGCTGGTATTCGTAACCGCCTATCAAGCACACATCACAAGCACCAGTCTCCAGCTGTGGCATCTTCTGTGGTTACCATCATCAACATTGTTATGGTTCTATTGTTTGCAACCTTCTCAACTGCTTGGACTTCAGATCCAACAGTTGAAGGCGCAACTTCAGATCCATCACTACTTCCATATGGTGTTATCTACACAGTTCCATCACTTGTTGGAACAGCATTCATTCTGGTCGTACAGGTCATCTGCTCATTTGCAGTTGTCGGTTACTTCTGGGGCAAGAAGAAGCACAAGGGCAATGTTCTAACGACCTTGGTTGCTCCACTTGTTGGTGCAGCAGGCATGATCTACGCCTTGACACTTCTGTTCGCAGCAGTTGGTTCAGGCTTTGCCGCCGGTTACCAGTCAAACTCATTGATGGTTAAGTACCTGCCGTACGAAATTGCAGGAACTTTGATCTTCGGTTTGTTGTACGCCCTATGGGTAAAGTCAAAGCATCCAGACATCTACGAAGAAATTGGTCGTACGACTATGGAAGAAGCTCACGAACGCGTTTAGTGTTCATTAAAGACTGGGTGTCAGCATTGCTGGCACCCAGTCTTTATTTTGTGGGCAAAATCTTTTCAGCAATTGGAACGTGTTTACCTGCTAAATCCACAAGAATAATGACATGGCAACGGAAATTGAAGTTTGTAACTGGTCCCCTGACGAAGATGCCGATCCGGCAACACACACCTTTACATTCGGTGGACGCGAACCAGTAATCAGTGTTAAGCCAGGAACCATTATTGACTCCTGGTCATTTGATTGCTTTGGTGGCCGCGTCAAGTCAGCAAGCGATATGTCAACACAGGTTTGCGATCCAAGATTCTTAAATCCACAAACTGGTCCGTTTTATGTTGAAGGCGCCGAACCAGGCGATACTCTCGCAGTCCACTTCATATCTATTGAGCCTCGCGAGGCTTGGGGGGTCAGTACAACCGTTCCATTTTTTGGGGCGCTGACTTCCACTCCGGCTACTGCAACCTTGCAACCAGCACTTCTGGAGCGAACTTGGATTTACGAATTAGATTTAAAAGATCGACTAGTGCGTTATGCGGCAGCGGACACAAAATTTACGGCTGTACTTCCCCTTGATCCAATGCATGGAACGGTTGGCGTGGCACCGGCTCTTGGCGAAGTTAGATCGTCACTAACACCAGGAAACTGGGGCGGAAATATGGACACTCCAGAAATGCGAGCTGGCGTTACTTGTTATCTCGGCGTAAACGTTGAAGGTGCACTGTTTTCATTTGGTGACGGTCACGCTCGTCAAGGCGAAGGTGAAACTTGTGGCGTGGCAGTCGAAACCGCAATGGATACTGTTTTGATTTTGGACCTTATTAAAGGCAGCCCAACTCCATGGCCGCGAATTGAGTCTGATGATCACATCATGACAACTGGCTCAACCAAACCTCTTGAAGATGCGTTTCGAATTGCCCACTCCGAGATGGTGCATTGGGTCAGCGACTTAACTGGTCAATCAACTTTGGACAGTTACCAGTTTGTCTCGCAAACTGCACTTACTCCAGTGGCAAACGTAGTTGATACGAACTACACCATGGTGGCTAAAGTCGCTAAAGATTATTTGGGTAATGTGAACGTCATGCAGGGTATGCATCAAAAAATGCGAGCTCGCGCAGCGCAATGGCACGACTATCAGAAGGGTAAGTAATGCCAAGAGTTGAACGTATGGAAATCGATTTAGCACTAGCCATCGAAATGACCAACGCTGCAAAGGCTAAGGCAATTGAAATAAATGCGCCTATGTCAATTGCAGTACTTGATGCTGGCGCTAACTTACTGAGCTTCCAAAGAATGGATGGCGCAGAATTAGCCGGACCGAATTTGGCAGTTGATAAGGCCTACACCTCGGTAACGAATCGAATTGATACCGGTGACTTGCGAAGTCGCGTTGCTCCAGATGGTGACTTGCCTGGCATGAGTGCAAATGGCAATGGTCGTTACATAGCATTCGCTGGTGGCATTCCATGTTGGGATGGCGACCGAGTTGTCGGAGCAATTGGCGTAAGTGGCGGTTCTTGGGACGAAGATCAGATTTGTGCTGAGGCTGCAATTGAAGTCTTCAAGCGAGCTTGTAACGCATGACTAGCAAAGAGCCGATTGGCCGCTTTCGGTTCATGAATGAACAGCGGGTCAATTTAGATGGCTTCGCTACA
>WLGZ01000127.1 GCA_009702945.1 Actinomycetota bacterium
CTAAAGCAGTCAATGGTTCCGCAGAGTATTAAAAAGGGTCAAGATCTTTTCAAAGAAGGTGACCCAGGCGATCGCCTTTATGTTGTGACTGAAGGCAAAATTAAATTGAGTCATGCCTCAGGTGATGGTCGCGAATCTTTGCTTATGGTCTTGGGCCCTGGAGATATGTTTGGTGAACTTTCATTATTTGATCCAGGACCGAGAACTGCAACCGCAACCGCGATAACTGATTCCCAAGTTTTAGGTTTAGGACATACTGACCTAAATCCATGGCTTGCTGGTCGCCCAGAAGTTTCTAAATCACTTTTGCAGGCGCTAGCGCATCGCTTACGTCGCACAAACGAAACCATGTCAGATTTAGTTTTTGCTGATGTGCCAGGTCGAGTAGCGAAAGCACTTTTGGAACTGGGCGAAAAGTTTGGCACCAAAACTAATGACGGACTTTACGTTCATCATGATCTAACTCAAGAAGAACTTGCGCAATTAGTTGGCGCATCTCGCGAAACTGTGAATAAGGCGTTGGCTGATTTTGCTAGTCGTGGCTGGGTTAAATTAGAAACTCGTTCCGTTGAGATTCTTGATATTGAGCGGTTATCAAAACGCGCTCGTTAAATAATCATCTAGTCTTAAGTAATGTCCCCGCGCGAATCCAAAACTGCCTTAAAGGCTCGCGCAATTGCAATTGATACAAAACTTTCTGAAATGTTTCCAGACGCTAAATGCGAACTGGATTACGAAAATCCATTACAACTTTTAGTTGCAACAGTGTTATCAGCGCAATGTACAGACAAACGAGTGAACCTGGTTACCCCGGTTCTGTTTGAAAAGTATCCAACCGTGACCGATCTTGTAGCTGCCCCAATTGAAGATATCGAAGCAATCATTCGTTCGACAGGTTTTTACCACAACAAAGCGATGTCTATCAAAGGACTGTCAGCTGCAATCATTGAACGCTTTGATGGCGAGGTCCCAAACACGTTAGCTGAGTTAGTCACACTGCCAGGAGCTGGGCGCAAAACTGCAAACGTTGTTTTAGGAAATGCGTTCGGGGTTCCAGGTGTAACTGTGGACACTCACGTGGGTCGAATTGCTAGACGACTTGGCTGGACCAAAAATACCGATCCCGTAAAAGTCGAGTTCGACATCATGGAAATTATGCCTTCTGAGTATTGGACCATGATGAATCATCGTTTGATCTTCTTAGGCCGTCGAGTTTGTCATTCCCGCAAACCTGCTTGCGGCGCTTGCGAACTTGCCAGCATGTGCCCATCTTTTGGTGAGGGTCCTACTGATCCAACTGAAGCAGCAAAACTAGTGAAGACTGGTGAGTGAGATGAGCGCGCCAGAGTGGATGAACCAACTGATCACCCGATTGCCAACATTGCAACCAAGTGATCTATCCAGGCATGCCGTTCCAGAAGAATCAACGCGAGAAGCAGCGGTCCTCGTTCTATTTGGGCCGCGCGAAAACTTTGGTGAAGTTGTAATCATTGAACGCGCGTCACACTTAAAAGCTCATCCTGGGCAACCGGCATTTCCAGGTGGTCGCGTTGAAGAGGGGGATAGTTCACTTTCCCAAACCGCATTGCGAGAAGCAAAAGAAGAAATCGGATTGAATCCAGACTCGATAGAAATTCTGGGCGAGCTACCACAACTTTGGATCCCACCATCAAATTTCAAAGTGACACCGGTTCTTGGTTGGTGGCATAGCCCACATGAGATTACAAATATTGATGCCAACGAAGTTCAAGCCGTGCATCAAATTCCGTTAACTGACTTGATTAACCCAAGTAATCGCACTCGAGTTCGACATATAAATGGTTCGTTTGGCCCTGGCTTCAACGTTGAAGAAATGCTGATCTGGGGATTCACTGGTGGATTGATCAGCCGACTTATGGACATTGCTGGTTGGTCTATCCCGTGGGATGAGTCAGTGGTTGTTGAACTACCAGCTCCAGCTCCGAACACGGAAGTAACACGTTGAATCCGCTCTATCTTGATCTAATTTTGGTCGGGTTCGCCATTTTCATTTTGGTTTCCGGCTGGCGACGCGGATTGTTTGTCAGCATCTTTTCATTACTTGGTTTAATTGCTGGTGCTTGGATCGGTAGTTCTGTCATTGACATAGTTAATGGCGCCTCAACGACAACATCACTAACTCGAACTGCGCTGAGTGCAGCAACTTTGTTTATTGGTATTGGAGTGGGTAGCGCGGTTGGTGGCTTTATTGGTCGCAGGCTTCGAAACGTATTTAGCTGGTCGCCACTTAGATTGCTGGATAACTTAACCGGCGCGGCACTTTCACTCGTTGCTTGGTCAATTGTGTTTTGGTTACTTGCCACAACTTTGTTAGCAGCTCCAGTCTCGTCATTTACAAACACAGTGTCCCAATCAAAAGTTCTTAATGCACTCGAGCAATACATGCCAATTCAAATCCGTGATGGTGTTGAATCGGTTCGGATTTATGTTTCCGACTCAGGTTTACCCGAAGGCTTTGCAAATGTTTTGTTAGCACCTGCAGTCGAACCGCCTGATCTAACATCCGTTGATGCCCCAGCAGTAATTGCTGGCCTGGATTCAGTTGTCAAAGTTGAAGGAATAGCTGAAGAGTGTGGCACTCGACTTACAGGTTCTGGTTTTGTTGTTGGTCCAGACTTGATCCTCACAAATGCCCACGTCGTTGCAGGTGTTGAAAATCCAACGCTGCGCGTTAAAGGCAAAGGTAAGGCGTTTGAAGGAATTGTGGTTTACTTTGATCCGGCTCGGGATGTTGCCGTCATCAAAACCAAAGACTTTCCATCGGTCGCGTTGCGAATCAGTGAACCTCTTTCGCGAGGTGACAACGCGGTAGTTGCAGGTTTTCCTGGCGGTGGACCACTTACGCTGATCCCAGCACGAGTCAGAAGCGTCTCGGATTCCACCGGCACAGACATTTATGGAAAAGCGGAAGTAACGCGCGAGATCTATGCGATTTCTGCGGACATCAAACAAGGCGATTCCGGCGCACCAATGTTTGCCTTAGATGGCTCGGTGGCAGGTTTAGTTTTCGCCTCCTCAGCAACAGACACTGAAACAGGCTACGCACTAACTGCCAAAGAGTTTATGGTTGGAGTTGAAACAGCAAGTACTGCTACGCAAGCCGTAGCAACGGGAGAGTGCTCTGGTGTCTGAATCTCAATTTCCTTCTGCAGTGACCCGGCTTTGGACTGAACCAGGACTGCGAAAACGCGCTGATGTGATGTTCAACTTGTTAGCTGACGTCGACCGAACCAATGTTTCAAATTTGGTAGGTCAGCTAGCGACCTTAAATGAGTTTTGGTTAATCATGCGACTGTTAGATGCAGTTGATTATGGCGCTCCAGCAACTGCGGCAACTACAAGTAGGCCTGAAGTACACGCAAAGATTAGAAACCTCGCCAGACTTGGCGAAGCAGTGTTGAACGTAGACACTCATGATTTTGAATCTTGGTGGCAGGATGAACAAATCCCACAACACATTAGAGCTGACTTAGCACTTCGAACCTGGCCACTAAAGATGCAAGATGAAGCCACCGGAGCACTGCATTCGTTGATTCCAACTTTTGAATTATTGTTGGAAGTTTTTGAGACCCGAATTCTCAAAGGTGACATCAGTATGGGACTTTCCATAATTCATTTGATGACCGAATACCTGCCACTACTGGGA
>WLGZ01000128.1 GCA_009702945.1 Actinomycetota bacterium
TGGCGGACTCGATTACATTGAGCAGCCTTGTTCGACCATTGCTGAGTTAATTGAACTTAAGAACAAAATGCAAAGCTGGACGCAACCAATTCAAATTGCGGTGGATGAATCTTTGCGATTGGCATCCAGTGTGGATGTCGATGAGATTCGATCAGCGGCCGACATTTTGGTGGTTAAAGCTATTCCATTAGGTGGCGTCCAACAGGCACTCGATCTAGTAACTGAAATTGGTTTGCCTGCGGTAGTAAGTGGATCTTTGGATACCTCAGTAGGTTTATCAAGCGGCATCGCACTGGCCGCCAGCATCCCGAATATATATGGAGCCTGTGGTCTAGGTACTGGAACATTGTTTGCGGAAGATTTGGTAACACCGACCACTTTGCCAACAAATGGCGAACTTATTGTTAGACGAGCTAGTCCCGATGCCCACCTTCTTGCTACTGCCGCTGCAAAGGTCAGTGACAGTGATCGACTTTGGTGGCAAGAGCGCATTGTGCGAGCATGGCAGAGCGGTGCCAATGATTTGGTGAGTACGAGTGTGAAGGAGGCAGTGGAACAATGACATCGAATGATATGACGTCAACAGAATTAGCTCGATCAATAGTTCAAAGCTGCCTTGATTCCGGCGCCGAGCAAGTAGTAATTGCGCCCGGTTCTCGCAATGCACCGCTGTCTTGGGCATTTGCGCAAGCCGAGAAAGCTGGTCTAATCAAAATCCAAGTTCGCATCGACGAACGTGATGCTGGATTCCTTGCCCTGGGAATTGCTAAAGCAACTAGCAAGCCAGTTCCGGTAGTTGTAACTTCAGGTTCGGCAGTTGCCAACTTAATGCCGGCAGTTGTCGAGGCCTTTCATAGCGCTGTACCTGTAATAGTTTTGAGCGCCGATCGTCCCGCATCTGCGCGCGGAAAAAGTGCGCCGCAAACTATTAATCAATTTGGTATGTTCGGAACTTTTGTTAAGTCCCAGCTAGATGTGGCTGCTGGCACTTCAGATGCTTTAGGCATTAGCAAGGTAATTGAATCAACAATTTCAGGCCGGCCAGGTCCAGTACAAGTAAACGTGCAGTTTGAATTACCACTGATGCCAGATGTGAACGAAATGGAATGGCAACCAAAGTCACCAAACCTTAAGTCGATTTCGAAAACTGAATGCAATCAAAAGCGCATCGAAGTCCCGGCTCGAGGAATCTTCATTGTTGGTGACAATGCTGATGCTGAAGCCATCGAGGAAATCAATCGAGTTTCGCAAGAAATAGGTTGGCCAATCCTTTGGGAGCCAACTGCGAATTCTCACATGCTTAGCAACGCAATTTCTCACGGTGTAGTTCTACTGCAGGCAGACATTGCACCAAAAGTTGAAGCTGTTGTTACCTTCGGGACGGTTGGGTTATCGCGCGCAATTCTGGGCTTACTAAAGAACGTTCCAATTCACATTGCAATCCACAGTGCAACTGCCGGGCCAGACTTACCGGATCCAGTATCAAGTGCCAACGAGATTCTTAAATGCGTTCCAAAACTTGAAACCAAAATTGACCCAGAGTGGTTGCAGCAATGGCAAACGTTGGATAACAAAGCTGCGAATGTAGTGGAAACTGCTTTGGCAGCGAATACCTTAACGGGGCCAAGTGCGGCGCAAGTGGTTTGGAACCAAGCCGGACAAGGCGATCAATTATTTGTTGCTGCATCCTGGCCTGTACGTCACCTTGAAGCTCATGCCGGCACTCGAAATGGTTTGCAGGTCTTTGGCAACCGAGGCGCAAATGGAATCGATGGATTGATCTCGACCGCTACTGGTGTAGCAATCGGTACCAAGAAACGAACGGTCTTGGTTATGGGAGACATCGCATTCCTGCACGATCTTGGTGGCTTGAACTTAGGCGAAGGCCAAGAGCAACCAAACTTAACGATTGTTGTTTTAGACAACAATGGCAGTGGAATCTTTAGCCAGCTTGAACAAGGTGCAGCGGAATACCAAGAACATTACGAAAAAGTCTTTGGCACACCGCACGGTAAAGACCTTTGGGTTATTGCAGAATCATTGGGTATTCCAGCAAAGCAAGTTACAACGAAAACTGAATTGAAGTTCGCTTTGGAAAGTTTTGAAAAAATGCCAGGCATCAAAGTTATTGTTTGCCTGACAGGGGACCGAAGTGCAGAGAATGATTTGATTAATCAAATCGTCACTCAGGTAAAAAGTAGCTAAGGAATCAAAACATGCGGGCTCGTGATTTAGGAATCAAGTTTGAGGGCCAGCCTGGCGCATTAAATGCCATCACAGATGTTCCAGGTCTTGAAGTTGGCATGGTGACTTTGATTTCAGGCGAAGGTGATTTGATCCCTGATGCTGGACCAGTTCGAACTGGAGTGACTGCAATTTTGCCGGTCGGAAAGACAGACACTCAGCAGGCAATACCTGCAGGGATTTATTCACTAAACGGCAACGGTGAAATGACTGGTTCACATTGGATTAACGAAACCGGTGGCTTGTCTGGCCCAATCATGATTACCAATACTCATGCGGTTGGAACAGTTCATCGGGGAGTTATCGAATGGGTTAAACAAAACTTCCCTGAGGCTGCCATGGAATGGTTGCTTCCAGTTGTTGCAGAAACTTGGGACGGCTATCTAAATGACATCAACGGTGCGCATGTAACTACTGAACATGCCATCTCTGCAATTGATTCAGCAACTGGCGGCCAAGTAAGTGAAGGATCGCATGGCGGCGGGACCGGAATGAATTGCTACGGATTTAAAGGTGGCAATGGAACGGCATCCCGAACTGTTCCATTTGGCGGAAAAGATTATGTTGTTGGTGTCTTCGTTCAAGCTAACTTCGGTGATCGAAAGGAACTTCGTATCCACGGTCAAGACATGTCGGATTTAGATGTGCCAAATCCAATGGACGAATCAACTTGGATTGATCGAGACAAATCCCGAACCGTACCTGGGGGAGCCGGCTCAGTGATTGTTGTAGTCGCAACGAATGCACCGTTACTACCGGATCAATGTCGGGCGCTTGCAAGACGCGTTCCACTTGGACTTGCCAGAACTGGAACTGCTGGTGGACATTTCAGTGGAGATATCTTCTTGGCAGTATCAACGGCTCAACCCGGTGAACTTTCAAGTGGCTTCCCAACTAAATCCCGTCAGGAAGCTGAATTGAAGTCTTTAGATTTTGTGCCTTGGAACTATCTAGATGCTTTCTTTACGGCCACGGTTCAAAGCGTTGAAGAGTCGGTATTGAATGCACTAGTAAACAACGAGACGATGATTGGTCGAGACGGAAATACCTCGTACGCACTGCCGCACGATCAAGTTAAATCCCGCATTTCTAAGCCGTAACGGCCGAAACGTCAGTTAAGGCAAGTACGTTTAATGCAACAAGGGAGTACAAATAGTGGCTGATAAATTATTGCGGGTTGACGTTGAGCAACCTGCGAAAGCAAATCTCCCTAAGCGGGTTTCCTATTCCCAAATGTCGCTTTATCAACAATGTGGATTGAAGTATTTCTTCTCTTACATTGATGGCTGGCGCGAACCTCCAACTTCTGCATTGGCAGGCGGCTCAATCACTCACGAAGTTGTTGAACACCTTTATCGCCTTGCACCTGAAGATCGCACATTAGAAGCTGCAATGGAATTGCTTCGAGAGCACGGTCCGCGCATGCTTAAAGCTGCTGAA
>WLGZ01000129.1 GCA_009702945.1 Actinomycetota bacterium
GCCACCGATTACAAACAGAATGATTGCGCCTAGCAAAATTAAGCCCTTAACGTTTTGATTTCCAGTGTCGATTAAGCGCAAGGTGTCGATGTAACCAAACATCAATGCACCTGCGGCAGTTCCGCCTGGTCGCCAGTCACCGAAGATCATCGTTGCTAAACCAATGAAGCCTCGACCTGCAGTGTTTCCATTTCGGTAGATCGTTGATGCGATCGAAAGATAAGCGCCACCAAGGCCAGCTAGCATTCCGGAGAACACAACTGCTGCGTACTTGAACTGAACAACCTTTACGCCAAGTGAATCAGCTGCCCATGGATTTTCACCAGCACTACGCAAGCGGAGACCAAATGCAGTTTTCCAAAGTAGGTAACTGGTCATCACGAACAGTAAGAAAGTGATGATTGTTAGCAAGGACAGGTTGTAGAACAAACCAGCAAGAATTCCCGCAAGGTCACTTATGAAGAAGATGCCTTGTTCATGAAGTGTCGTTAACGGACCAACAATTGAATCTATCGTGAAAGTTGGAATCTCACCCTTGATAGGTGGAGATTGCGCTTGGCCACCACCAGGTGCATTCGTGAATAGCAAGATGGCAAGGAATTTAGTTAAGCCAAGTGCCAACAAGTTGATAGCTGTACCAGCAATGATTTGGTCAACTCCGAAAGTGACTGCAGCAACCGCAAGCAGTAATCCACCGATAGCGCCGAAGATCACGCCAGCTAGAACACCGGCCCAAACCCCCCATTGCCAGCCAGCCCAGCCAGCACCGAAGGTTCCAAGGATCATCATGCCTTCTAGGCCAATGTTGATTACGCCAGCGCGTTCTGCCCAAATACCAGCAAGACCAGCAAGTGCAATTGGTGAAGCGAATACCAAGGCCTGTGCGATGGTCACTGTGCTGGTTAGGTCACCATTGCCAGTGATTGTGCGAGTAATTGAAAGCATGGTGATGGCAGTAAAGGCAGCACCTATAAATCGACGAGACTTTAAGTAAGTCATACTGATGCCTCCTGCTTTTCTAATGCCTTAGCAACACTGGTTTGCTCACTCTTAACTTGATAACGGCGTACCACCTCGTAAGAGATCACAACCACAATCACAATCAATCCCTGCATGATCGTTGAGATCTCACGTGGGACACCTTCCAAAATCAACTGGCCACTAGAAATGTCTAAGAAGGACCAAAGGATTGCGCCGAGTGCAATACCAAGCGGATTGTTGCGACCTAGCAGTGCGATCGCAATTCCAGTAAAGCCCCAGTCAGTTGGGAACTGCAAGGTATAGGAACCGGTGTCGCCTAGTAGATACGGAAGACCAACAAGTCCTGCTACCGCGCCTGAAAGCAACATAGTTACTACGATCATGCGATTTGATTGAACGCCACTTGTTCGAGCTGCAGAAGCTGATTTTCCAGTAGCGCGCAAATCGAAACCAAACCGAGTGCGATTTAGTAAGAACCAATATGCAATACCAATAACGATCGAGATGAAAAAGAATCCATAGATTGGGGTACCTGGATCGATAAACGCTATGCCGCGAAGCATTCCAGATTCTGGGATTGCCTTTGTGCCACGTATGTTCAAACTTGTTTCAGTTCCAATTGGTGTCCGCACAATTATGTAACTGATTATTCCGATTGCAATAAAGTTCAACATGATCGTTGAGATAACTTCGCTGACGCCTCGAGCAACCTTCAACCAAGCTGCGATTCCAGCCCAGAGCGCACCTACGATCATTGCCGACAAAATTGTGATGGTTACGGATGCAACTTTTGGCAAAGTTAAGTTACTCGCGACTACAGCTGCAGCAAGCGCACCCAAAACATACTGACCATTAACACCGATGTTGAATAGATTCATTTTGAAGCCGATTGAAACTGCTAACGCACTTAAGAAATAAATGGTTGCCAGGTTAAGCATCAAAGACATCGCGCGTGGAGAAGTTCCGTAATTCCACATCGATGAGAAAACCGTTGAAATGCTGGCACCAATTGCAATCAAGATAACTGCAGTGGCGGCGAGTGAGATGAACAATCCAATTGCTGGCGCAATCAGGCTCATTCCAATTCTGCGAAGATTCATTAGGCTGCCTCTCCTGCACCAGTCATTGCAGTTCCAAGATCTTGTGGTGTCACGGTTGCTGGATCTGCGTCCGCCACAAACTTTCCTCGCAGCAAGACCTTGATGTTGTCACTCAAACCAATTAGTTCATCAAGGTCGGCCGACACTAACAAAACTGCCAAACCAGATTGGCGAGCATTGCGGATATGATCCCAAATCGCAGCTTGCGCACCTACATCAACACCACGTGTTGGATGAGCCGCAATAAGAAGTTTCGGTTCACCAGACATCTCGCGGCCAACAATAAGTTTCTGTTGGTTTCCACCGGAAAGTGCGCTGGCAAGGACATCGATGCTTGGGGTGCGCACGTCGTATTCCTCAACGATTCGCTTAGTGTCTGCCTTGGCACTGCGCGGAGTCAGCCAAATACCTTTTGCATTTGGTGACCTAGTTTGGTGTCCCAACATTCGGTTTTCCCAAAGCGGAGCTTCAAGCATTAACGCTTGGCGATGGCGGTCTTCGGGAATGAATCCGATGCCAAGTTCGCGACGATGCCGGGTTGACTTATTAGTAATGTCTTCATCTTTAAACTGCACTCGGCCGGTTGCTGACTCAATACCCATCAAGGCATCAAGAATCTCAGCTTGGCCATTGCCTTCGACGCCGGCGATGCCAACAATTTCACCAGCGCGAATCTGGAAGGAAATGTCGTCAACAATTGCTTTGCCACCCTTGGCAAATACGGAAAGGTTTTCAACCTTTAGAACTACTTCATCCTGAATTGTGTCGCCAACGGCTTCTGGAGTTGGGAGCTCATTTCCAACCATCATTTCGGCAAGATCTCGGGCTGAGACATTTTGAGTGCGAGGGTTAACGCTGCCAACTGTGGTTCCTTGACGGATCACAGTGATCTCGTCGGCGATAGATAAAAGTTCATCCAGTTTGGGACTAATGAAGATAACAGTTAGACCTTCTTTTTTAAGATCTCGAAGTGTGTTGAAAAGTTCATCAACTTCATGCGGAACTAGAACTGCAGTCGGTTCATCCAAAATCAAAATCTTCGCGCCGCGATACAACACTTTAAGAATTTCAATTCGTTGCCTATCGCCAACACCAAGTTCACTAACTAATACATCTGGATCTACCGCAAGACCATTCTCGGCAGCAATTTCAGAAATCTGCTTGCGGGCTTTTGCAAAATCTAAGCGAATGCCATTTTTTGGTTCGCTACCTAAAACAATATTTTCTAAAACTGTGAAGTTGTCAGCCAACATAAAGTGTTGGTGCACCATGCCGATCCCTGAATCGATTGCATCTGAAGGTGAGTTGAAAACTAGGTCGCTACCGTTGATTGAGATTGTTCCCTCATCAGCTTTTTGCATGCCATAAAGAATCTTCATAAGCGTTGACTTACCGGCACCGTTCTCGCCAACAATGGCATGAACCGATCCAGAAGTTACCTTCAGATTTATGTCGCTGTTTGCAATAACTCCAGGGAAGCGTTTCCAGATCCCTTTGAGTTCAACCGCTAGTGCACTTTGGCTCATTAGCTTCGACCACGCCTTTCAGATTTTCTCACTACCTAAACTTACGACTTCCTAAAACAAAA
>WLGZ01000013.1 GCA_009702945.1 Actinomycetota bacterium
CGTAGACACTATTTTTGCTGCGGACTGTGAATTCGGATATCGCTCTTCAGTATTCAAAGCGAATTCTGATACCTGGGTTATCTTGAGCGTTACATTTCAGTTGCCTCTTGGAACTATGTCAGCGCCAATTGCCTATAACGAACTAGCCGCAAAACTTAAGGTTGAACTCGGCGATCGGGTAAGTACTTCTGATTTGCAGTCGGCCGTTTTAGAACTTCGTGCTGGCAAGGGCATGGTGCTGGATTCAGCTGATCATGACACTTGGAGTGTTGGGTCGTTCTTTATGAATCCAAGAGTTACAACAGCACCAGAAAACGCGCCGCACTGGCCAGAGGCAGATGGAACTGTAAAGGTCAGCGCAGCCTGGCTAATTGAACAGGCTGGATTCAATAAGGGCTTTACTTTGAACGGTCGCGCAGCACTTTCCAGCAAACACACTTTGGCAATTACAAATCGTGGAGATGCAACGAGTGCAGATATTTCCGAACTTGCCGATCACATTGTTGCCGGAGTTAAATCGAAGTTTGATATCGAACTAAAGCCAGAAGCTACGTTTATCAACTAAACGAATCGACTAAAGAACTTTCGATTGTTTGCAACTACGCGATACATTCCCGCGGCTATCCAAGAAGTCGGTGGGATAAACGTTAGCCAACCTAGGCCACCCCAAAGTCCGCCTCGAATTCGCAAAACCTTTCCAACTGCCTTTGCGCCGCTGTAACGCTGTTGTTCGGAATTAGGATTTTCAATCAGCCAAACCGAATGTTCTAGCTGCTCCTGAGTTAAGCCATAGCGATTCGTCAATTCAGTACTTGGAACATTGACCCAACCAGTTGGAACAATCCCAGCGAGTTTCTTGGCAGTGCGCTGACAAAATGCGCAGTTGCCATCAGTGATCAGGATTGATGACATCAGAATGGTGGCTCAGCACCGCGAAGCATGTCTGCGAACGCACGAGACCAAGACTTCATACTTTCCCAAAATGATTTGAGTTTGCTGGAAGCCTTGGATGCCACAGCTAGCTCATAAATGGGTATGAGTAATGCTGCGCCGGAACCATAGTTTCCTTGATGCTGCGATCGCTAGTCCAACGCTGCAAGTTAAGTGCGGCACCTGCCTTGTCGTTAGTACCAGAAGCGCGGGCGCCACCGAATGGTTGCTGACCAACAACTGCGCCTGTTGGCTTGTCATTGATGTAGAAGTTTCCAGCTGCAAACCTCAAGGCGTGTGACATTTCATTGATGGCATCACGATCCTGAGCAATGACGGCGCCGGTTAGCGCATACTTTGCAATGCCTTCCATTTGGGCCAAGGCATCGCGCCAGTTGTTGTCTTCGTATACCGAAACCGCAAGTACTGGTCCGAAGTATTCGTCAGTGAAGAATTCCGACGTTGGGTCAGAACCGACCAAAACTGTTGGGCGAATGAACCAACCTTCGCTACCGTCATAAGTTCCACCAGCTGCAACTTCGATTGACTTGTCAGCATGGGCGCGATCGATTGCACCGGTTACTCGCTTGAAAGCTTTCTCATCAATTACTGCAGTCATGAAGTTACTGAAGTCAGATGCGTGACCTTGCTTGATGCCTTCAACTTCAGCCAAGAATTCGTCCTTAATTGCATTCCAAATACTGCGTGGAATGTAAGCACGTGACGCAGCTGAACACTTCTGTCCTTGGAATTCAAACGCACCACGAATCATTGCAGTGATCAGCGTGCGATGTTCAGCTGATGGGTGAGCAAAGATGAAGTCCTTGCCGCCGGTTTCACCAACGAGACGAGGGTAGGAACGGTAATTCGAAATGTTGTTTCCGACGGTCTTCCATAGATGCTGGAACACAGGTGTTGAACCGGTGAAGTGAATGCCAGCTAAATCTGGATCAGCCAGCGCAACATCAGATACCGCAATGCCATCTCCAGTAACCATGTTGATTACGCCTGGGGGTAAACCAGCAGCCATCAAAAGATCCATCGTGATCGATGCAGCAACTTGCTGAGTAGGGGATGGCTTCCAGATAACGGTGTTACCCATCAAAGCGGGAGCAGTTGGAAGGTTGCCCGCAATCGCAGTGAAGTTGAACGGTGTGATTGCGTAAACGAAACCTTCAAGTGGACGATGATCGGTTCGGTTCCAAACGCCAGGAGAAGACACTGGCTGTTCTTGCAAAATTTGACGAGCGAAGTGAACGTTGAAACGCCAGAAGTCAATCAACTCACAAGTTGAATCAATCTCAGCTTGGTATGCAGTCTTGGATTGACCCCAAACGGTTGCAGCCAAAACTTTGTTACGCCATGGACCGGACAGTAAATCAGCAGCACGCAAAATTACAGCAGCACGCTCATCAAAGGGAAGGTCGCGCCACATTGGAGCTGCAGCCTTAGCGGCAGCAATCGCACTTGTGGCATCGGCTTGAGTTGAGTTAGCGGTGACGCCAAGTACGCGGGAATGTTCGTGTGGACTGCGAACTTCGATCTTGTCGCCTGAGGCCATAACTTTCTTGCCACCGATGACGTTGGTTAATTCGTGAGTAGTAGCAACAAGATCCTTTAGACCTTGCTCCAGACCAGCTCGCTCAGGTGTACCTGGGGCAAAAGTGCCAATTGGCTCGTTATAAGGGGCGGGAACATTTGTGATTGCATCCATAGGTACATCCTGACACCTACCTATCTATAGGCAAGAATGGACCCATGCGCGTTTGGATTCCGGTTACTGCTCAGCAAATCTCTGAATTCAAAGCTTCAAATGTTTTGGTCGCAACCAGCGGCTATGCAGTTACCGAAGACTGGGCGCAGTCTTGGGATGAAACTGATCCTGAAGTCCTAGAGGCCGAGATCTTGCAGGCTGCGGGAACTGAAACTCGCTTGGTGGTCGTGGCTGAATGCCTGGCCGAGGTTCAAAACAGCGAGTCTGGCCAGGTAGCGATCTCAAACCCAATCGCAAAAGCCCAAATCCAGGCGATTTTTGCCGCCAAAGCCGCAGAACCCGAGGATTTCCTATGGTTTGGCCCTACTGAACCTGATGAGGCTCTGGTCTGGCACTCAAGTTGACCGAGTGCCAAAACCTGCTTACATTTGGATTAGCACTCTAAAGCCTCGGGTGCTAATTCAAATCGAGTAATAACAGGAGACACGACGTGTCGGTCAACATTAAGCCACTTGAGGATCGCATCCTCGTTCAGTCACTAGAAGCCGAGCAGACCACCGCTTCGGGTTTGGTAATCCCAGATACCGCTAAGGAAAAGCCACAAGAGGGCAAGGTCGTCGCAGTAGGGCCAGGTCGTTTCGATGAAGACGGCGAAAAGCGGATTCCGCTTGACGTTAAAGTCGGCGACGTTGTTATCTACTCCAAGTACGGCGGCACCGAAGTTAAGTACAACGGTGTTGAATACCTTCTTCTTGGCGCTCGCGACATTCTCGCAATCGTCGAAAAATAAGAATCTCAAGCTAACGCCCCGATCGTTTACATCGGGGCGTTAGCAACTTTTTGAACTATTAGTTTTGGAGAAATACAAATGGCAAAGACCGTTGAATTCGACGAAGATGCTCGTCGCGCATTAGAGCGTGGCGTTAATGCCCTTGCTGATGCAGTGAAGGTAACCCTTGGACCAAAGGGACGCAACGTAGTCATTAGCAAAGCGTGGGGCGCTCCGACCATTACTAACGATGGCGTAACCATTGCACGCGAAATCGAACTTGAAGACTCATACGAAAACCTTGGCGCACAGCTTGCCAAGGAAGTTGCAACCAAGACAAACGATGTTGCCGGTGACGGAACCACAACAGCAACCGTTCTGGCTCAAGCTTTCGTGCGCGAAGGTCTAAAGGTTGTTGCCGCAGGTGGCGCACCAGTAGAACTTAAGCGCGGTATCGAAGCAGCCGTTGCAGCAATGAAGGAAGAACTTCTAAAGCAAGCTCGTCCAGTTGATGGCAAAGAAGGCATCTCTCAGGTTGGCGCAATCAGCTCCCGCGACAAGGTAATTGGCGACATGATCGCTGAAGCTTTCGACAAGGTTGGCAAAGATGGCGTTATCTCAGTTGAAGAATCCAGCACCACTGCAATGGAATTGGAATTCACTGAAGGTATGCAGTTCGACAAGGGTTACATTTCGCCTTACTTCGTAACTGATGCTGATCGCATGGAAGCTGTAATTGAAAACCCAGCGATTCTTTTGGTGCAGGGCAAGATTTCTAGCGTTGCCGAACTTCTTCCAATCTTGGAAAAGGTTTCAGCCGCTAGCAAGCCACTGGTAATCATTGCTGAAGACGTTGATGGCGAAGCGCTTTCCACTCTTGTGGTTAACCGCATTCGTGGAACTTTCCCAAGCGTGGCAATCAAAGCACCAGCCTTTGGAGATCGTCGTAAGGCGATCTTGGAAGACATTGCAATCCTTACTGGCGCTCAAGTTATTTCAGCTGACATTGGTCTAAAGATTGATCAAGTTGGCCTAGAAGTTTTGGGAACTGCGCGTCGCGTAGTTGCCACTAAGGACAACACCACAATCGTTGATGGCGGCGGCGAAGCTTCTGCAGTTAACGATCGCGTTGGTCAGATCAAGCGTGAGATTGAAAATTCTGATTCCGATTGGGATAAGGAAAAACTTTCTGAGCGTCTAGCAAAACTTTCCGGCGGCGTTTGCGTAATCAAGGTTGGCGCACACACTGAAGTTGAACTTAAGGAAAAGAAGCACCGCATTGAAGATGCAGTATCTGCAACTCGTGCGGCAATCGAAGAAGGCATCGTCTCTGGCGGTGGCTCAGCTTTGATTCACGCTTCCGCAGTTCTTAATGGCGACCTAGGACTAACTGGCGATCAAGCAATTGGTGTTCAGATTGTTCGTCGCGGTGTTGTAGAACCACTTCGTTGGATTGCTGAGAATGCCGGACTTGAAGGTTACGTAGTTGTTGATCGCGTTCGCGAACTTGGTCAAGGTCAAGGCATCAATGCTGCAACCGGTGAGTATGGCGATCTTGTTGCCCAGGGCGTTATCGATCCAGTGAAGGTAACTCGTTCCGCACTTGAGAACGCAGCTTCAATTGCCGGCATGTTGCTAACTACTGAAGCACTTGTTGTTGAGAAGAAAGAAAAGGCTCCAGAAGATGGCGGTGGCCACGGCCATAGCCATGCCGGACATACGCACTAGAAGTAAAGTTCCAAAAACAAAACCCCCGGACAATGTTCGGGGGTTTTGTTATTAATCTTTTTAGTTAAGAAGTGATTCGGTTTGCGCGAGCTTGACGTGCATAGTGCGCTTCCCGATCTTCTTCGCTCATGCCACCCCAGACGCCGTAAGGTTCACGTGTCTTCAGAGCCATTTCACGACACTGCGCTAGAACTGGACAAGCTGCGCAGATAGCTTTAGCAGTTGACACTCGACGTTCCCGAGCAGATCCACGTTCACCATCTGGATGGTAGAAAATATCTGAATCTAAGCCACGGCAAGCTGAGTGCAGCTGCCAATCCCAGAAGTCTGCATTTGGACCAGGCAATCTAGATAGATCAGCCATTTGGTTCCTCCCGATAGGTTGTTGCTTTGTACCCTCACTCTAGAACCGCTTCATAAGTTGGTCAAGCAACTTTACTGAATTAGTTTTGGCGCGTTTTTAGCCGTTTTGCCTGAAATCCCCATTGTTTACTGGAACTCCTTGATTCTCAAGGTGCAAAATGCCCAAAGTGGCGAAAGAATGAGTCACATGTCACAGCGCGCACCTCAGGTCGAGATCGGCCTAACCGTTGCAGCGGTGGCTCGTCGGATTGGAATCGCGCCAGCAACCTTGCGGACCTGGGACCGACGTTATGGCCTTGGACCCAGTGTCCACGTCGCAGGCTCGCACCGCCGCTATTCCGCTATCGATGTGGCCCGGATCGATTTGATGCGAAAGCTGATGCTTAACGGGGTGCTCCCGAGCGAAGCCGCGAAGACTGCTCTAGTCCAAGAAGTCATCCCAGCCAATCTGGCTGCCGAAACTACTTCGACGCCGTCGTTGCACTTAGTGACAGAAGCCGAAGCCCAAGCTGACAATGTCATTGCATTAGATAGTCCCAAAGCGATCATCCGATCTTTAAATCGTGCGGCCGCGGCTTTAGATGCCAGCGGTTGTGACCAGGTAATTTCTAATTCTTTAGAAAGCCATGGCGTGGTCTGGACTTGGGAAAATGTGTTGATTCCAGTGCTGGTAGCTCTTGGTGAAAAGTGGGAACAAACTGGCGAAGGTGTTGAACAGGAACATCTGATTGCGGAATCAGTAACAGGGCTTTTTCGGAATCTTGCTAATTCAGTAACTGAACCAGAGAATGCTCGCCCGGTCTTGCTAGCTTGCGCTCCACATGAACTGCATACGATTCCGATGTACGCAATTGCGGCTGGACTAGCTGAGCAAAACATTGCAAGCAGGGTTCTGGGTGCTCGCATGCCAGCTGACGCGCTTGCCACTGCAGCCAAGAAAATCGGTCCAAGTGCGATCGTGGTTTGGGCACAAACTCAAGGAACTGCTGACATCACCATTTGGGATTCGGTAGAGCCAATGCGCCCAGCGCCACTGCTGATGTCTGTAGGCCCGGGCTGGCAACCAGATTTGCCGGAAGGCGTAGTTAAGCCACTTGATTTCACCAGCACTCTGATTGCCTTAGCCGCAGCCTCAGGCCGTTAAGCAACAAGAATATTGCGCTTTTTGGCCGCAGGCTGATCCGCGATAACCTTAGGCAATTCACCTTTATTTAGGTGACTATCACCAGCAGTTACCAGCTTGATCAGTAAGGGGATTCCATGACACAGGGCCTTCCTGACAAGTTTGCAATGCTCGGTCTGACTTACGATGACGTGCTGTTGCTGCCAGATGCCAGCGATGTCATTCCAAGCGAAGTAGATACCAGCACAAAGTTAACTCGAGAAATCTCTCTCAAGATTCCATTGCTGTCCTCTGCTATGGACACGGTTACCGAAGCTCGAATGGCCATTGCAATGGCGCGCCAAGGTGGCCTTGGAATTCTGCACCGAAACCTTTCAATCGAAGATCAAGCCGCTCAAGTAGATCTGGTTAAGCGCAGCGAAGCTGGAATGATTACCAATCCAGTTACTTGTAGCGCAACCGATACTTTGGCTGATGTTGATCGACTTTGTGCGCACTACCGAATCAGCGGAGTTCCAGTAGTTGATGCGCAAGGAATTCTTGTCGGCATCGTAACTAATCGCGATATGTGTTTCGAAGATGACAAGAATCGCAAAGTTGGCGATGTCATGACAAAGATGCCACTCGTAACTGGAACTCCAGGGATGAATGGTGACGATGCTCTTGAGTTATTGCGCATCAATAAAATTGAAAAACTTCCGTTAGTAGATTCTTCAGGTCATCTAACTGGTTTGATCACGGTTAAGGATTACGTAAAGAGTGATCGCTATCCGCTAGCAACAAAAGATTCTGCCGGTCGTTTAATGGTTGGTGCTGCAGTTGGTGTTGGTGAAGATTCATACACGCGCGCACTTGCTTTAGTTGAAGCTGGTGTTGATGTTGTAATCGTTGATACTGCGCACGGTCATCAAAAAGCAGTTCTCGATATGGTTTCCAGAATTAAGAAGTCTGCCAAGGTTCAGGTCATCGGTGGCAACATTGCTACTCGCGCCGGAGCCCAAGCTTTAATTGACGCTGGCGCGGACGCAGTCAAAGTTGGCGTTGGCCCAGGCTCGATTTGTACCACTCGTGTTGTAGCTGGTGTTGGCGTTCCGCAGGTCACTGCAATTTACGAAGCATCACTTGCAGCCGGCCCAGCTGGAATTCCAGTAATTGGTGATGGTGGCTTGCAGTATTCCGGCGACATCGCAAAAGCAATTGTGGCTGGCGCTGACACCGTTATGTTGGGCTCGTTACTTGCGGGTTGCGAAGAAGCTCCGGGACAACTGGTATTCGTCAATGGCAAACAGTTCAAGCAATACCGCGGAATGGGTTCACTCGGCGCGATGCAATCTCGAGGAAATGCCAAGTCTTATTCAAAGGACCGTTACTTCCAAGACGATGTGCTTTCTGAAGACAAATTGGTTCCAGAAGGTATTGAAGGCCAGGTGCCTTATCGCGGCAATTTAGCTGGCGTTGCACACCAATTAATTGGTGGCTTGCGCGCATCTATGGGCTACGCCGGTGCCGCAACTGTTGCTGACCTTAAGAACAACGGCCGCCTAATTCGCATTACGGCTGCAGGTCTAAAAGAAAGTCATCCGCACGACGTCCAGCTAACGGTAGAAGCACCTAACTACCACGTTCGATAGGGGAGAAAAATGTCAGACGTGGAAATCGGTAGAAGTAAGCGTGCCCGCGCCGCTTATTCATTCGATGATGTTTCATTAGTGCCAAGTCGTCGCACCCGTGATGACGCACTGGTTTCGCTGGATTGGAAAATTGACGCCTATTCGTTCAATCACCCAATCATTGCGGCGCCAATGGATTCAGTCGTCTCACCTTCGTCAGCAAAAACATTTGCTGCTGCTGGTGGCTTGGCAATTCTAAATCTTGAAGGCGTTTGGACCAGGTACGAAGATCCAACTGGCGTACTCAATGACATTGCAGCTCTTGATTCAAAAGGCGCAACTGCAAAGCTTCAAGAAATTTATGCCAAGCCAATTAGGCCTGAGTTAATCGCCGCTCGCATTCAAGAAATGCGCGCAGCTGGAATCACAGTTGCTGGCGCATTGAGTCCACAACGCACTGCGCAATTTGCCAAGCAGGTAGTTGATGCTGGCGTTGACATCTTCGTAATTCGTGGCACCACAGTTAGCGCAGAACATGTAAGCAATGGCGGCGAAGCATTAAACCTTAAGGAATTCATTTACCAGCTTGATGTTCCAGTAATCGTTGGTGGTTGCGCAACCTACACAGCCGCGCTGCACTTAATGCGAACTGGTGCTGCTGGCGTACTTGTTGGATTTGGCGGCGGTGCTGCGCACACAACTCTTGATGTACTTGGCGTGCGAGTTCCTATGGCTAGCGCAGTTGCTGACGTTGCTGCTGCTCGCCGCGATTACCTGGATGAATCTGGTGGTCGTTACGTTTCGGTTATTGCAGATGGCTCAATGGGTCGAAGTGGCGATGTCTCAAAGGCAATCGCGTTAGGTGCTGACGCAGTTGTTGTTGGATCAACTTTTGCTCGCGCTACTGACGCCCCAGGTCGCGGTAAGCACTGGGGGATTGAAGCTACTCACCTAGAACTACCTAGAGGTGAACTTGTTGATCTTGGTACTACCGGAACTTTGAGTGAAATCATTTCAGGCCCATCTCACACAGCTGATGGAACTATGAATATGGTTGGCGCTCTTCGTCGTGCCATGGCAACCTGTGGTTATTCAGACTTAAAGGAATTCCAGCGCTGCGAAGTAGTTGTAACTCCTAATTAGTTGTGACTGCGTTTTCGCGATAGCAGGGTATTTAGTCGACCTGACTCCTAGGCTTAGAGAGTGCATAGTTCGTCAAAGGATCAGTTACTCCAAAACTTGGTAGCAACTAGTGGTTCCATGATTAACCCAGTTAGTCCATTTCCAGGTGTAACTATTGAATCCGTTCCGGAGTCTTCAAAACAAGATGTAGCACTTGCTGTTGCTAAAGCCCGCAAGGCACAGACCGCCTGGGCAAATACTGAAGTTTCTAATCGGGTAAAGATTCTGGATCGCTTCCACAAGCTGTTGATTGAAAATCAAGATGAGTTGTTAACAACGATTCAAGCGGAAACTGGAAAATCCAGGTTCCATGCAGCCGATGAAATTCTTGGCTTAGCCATGATTACTGCGCACTACGCAAAAATTGGCAAGCGGGCACTTGCACCAAAGCGTCGCGCTGGTGCGTTACCGATTTTCACCAAGACTTATGTTTTGTCACAACCCAAAGGCGTGATTGGAATCATCTCTCCTTGGAACTACCCATTAGTTCTCTCAATTTGCGATGCGCTGCCCGCGATCTTGGCGGGCAATACGGTTGTAGTTCGACCAGACAGTCAAACGCCTTGGTCTGCAATTCGTGGCTTGAATTTACTTCGCCAAGCAGGATTGCCTGAAGACGTGATCACAATCGTCACCGGAGACGGTAATACAACGGGAACCGCGCTGATCGATGAAGTGGATTATGTGTGCTTCACTGGATCAACTAAAACTGGAAAGATTGTTGCTGCCCAAGCGGGAGCCAGACTTATTGGTGCATCGCTAGAACTCGGTGGAAAGAATCCGATGATTGTTTGTGCGGATGCCAACCTGGATACTTTTCTCGAAGTAGCCATTCGTGGTTGCTTCACATCTGCTGGACAACTTTGTGTCTCGATTGAACGCATGTACATCCACGATTCAATTTATGAAAAGTTTTTAGCCGCCTTCGTCGCAAGAGTTAAGGAACTAATGCTAGGTGCACAACTTGGCTGGGGTTACGATGTTGGCTCACTTGCCACAGATGCCTTGGCTAATCGAGTCACCGAAGCCATTTCAACAGCGGTAGCGCAGGGCGCAAAAGTCGAAACCGGCGGAAAGCTTCGAACTGACATTGGACCAAACGTCTATGAGCCAACAGTTCTCACTGGTGTGACAAAAGATATGAAGATTTCAACTGAAGAAGTTTTTGGGCCATGTGTTTATGTTCAACCGTTTTCCAGCACTGAAGAAGCCATAGCACTTGCTAACGATTCAATTTATGGATTATCTGCTTCAGTAATAACTTCCAATGCTCGTAACGGTCGACAAATTGCCGAACAACTTAGATCAGGTTCGGTAAACATTAATGAAGGTTTCGCCGCCGCTTATGGATCAGTCGCAGCACCTATGGGCGGAATGGGTCAATCTGGACTTGGTCGCCGACATGGAATCGAGGGCTTACTTCGGTTCACTCAACCACAGACGATAGCTAGGCAGCGTTGGATTTCAATTGGCCCAAAGTTTGGTTTTGATGAAGAACAGTGGACCAAGCTTTTAGGTAAGTCTTTGTTGATACTTAAGCGATTAAGAATTCGCTAATGGCAATCGATTATGACGTAATCGTTGTTGGCTCAGGTTTTGGTGGTTCTGTTGCAGCACTTCGCCTAACCGAAAAAGGCTACAAAGTGTTAGTTCTGGAAGCTGGCCGCGAATTCAAAGATCATGAGTTTGCAAAATCATCTTGGCGAGTTCGCGATTTTTTGTTCGCACCAGCGATTGGATGTTACGGAATTCAGCGAATTCACATGTTGCCAGATGTCATGATTTTGGCTGGAGCTGGCGTAGGCGGTGGCTCATTAGTTTATGCAAACACTATGTATGAACCGCCTGCGGAATTCTTTGCTCAAGGTCCTTGGTCCGGAATTACAGATTGGCAAACCGAACTAAAGCCGTTTTATGACTTAGCGCGACGCATGCTGGGTGTTGAAATGAATACTTATTTTTCACCAGCAGATGCAGCTATGAAAGATGTGGCAGATCGAATGGGCGTTGGCGAATCTTTCAAACTTGCTCCAGTTGCAGTCCACTTTGGCAAAGGGCCTGGCATTGAATCTCCAGATCCATATTTTGGTGGCGTGGGTCCAGCTCGAAAAGGTTGCACGAACTGTGGTGAATGTATGACGGGATGTCGTCATAACGCTAAGAACACCCTTGATAAAAATTATTTAGCCCTAGCCAAATTAGGTGGGGCTGAAATTAAGGCAATGACCACGGTCACCGAGTTAATCCGTGCAGGTGATGAATGGTTAGTTAGGACCAAAAAGACTGGTGGTTTCAGTAAAGGCACGCTTCGCGCCAAACATGTAGTTGTAGCCGCCGGAACTTACAACACTCAAAAGATTTTGCATCGAATGAAGGATGAAGGAGTACTTCCCAACCTCTCCAAAAGACTTGGATATCTATCTAGGACAAATTCAGAAGCGCTGGTTGGCGCAGTTGCTAATAACATTCCGTCACCAGATTTCACTAGTGGTGTTGCAATTACTTCTTCATTCTTTCCAGATGAACACACTCACGTTGAGCCGGTTCGTTATGGCATTGGTTCCAATTCGATGGGCTTACTTTCAACAATTCTTACTGATGGTGATGATTCAAAGCCGCGATGGAAGGTTTGGATTAATGCGGTATCCAAATCACCGCTGATGGCACTTAAACATTTATGGGTTAAAGACTGGTCGCAAAAAACGGTGATCGCACTAGTGATGCAAACTCTGGATAATTCAATAACAGTATTTGGAAAGAAAGATTCCACATTTGGTGGCTGGAAGTTAAGTAGTCGACAAGGTGAAGGCCAACCAAACCCAAGTTGGATTCCGGTGGCAAACCAGGTAGCTCGCGAATTAGCAACCACTATCGATGGCGATGCAATGGGTAATCTTGGTGAAGTGATCGAGGCGCCCTTCACCGCTCACTTTGTTGGCGGATGTGTGATTGCTTCGTCTGCTAGCGAAGGTGTTGTAGATCCATATCATCGAGTCTTTGGGTATGAAGGTTTACACATCACTGACGGTTCGACGATCTCTGGAAACTTAGGCGTTAACCCTTCGCTGACAATTACTGCCCAAGCTGAGCGAGCGATGTCGATGTGGCCTAACAAGGGTGAGCAAGATCAAAGGCCAAACTTTGGTGAGCCGTACCGAGAAGTTTCTCGAATCGCGCCTAAGTCACCAGTTGTGCCAGCCGGTGCACCCGCAGCCCTTTGATCTTTGCAGGTGCCAAGTAACGAACACTTGACTAGCAATAGGCTAAGGATGTGACTGATGCCCGCCCGGTACTCGTAGTTGATTTTGGTGCGCAGTATGCCCAGTTAATTGCTCGCAGAGTTCGGGAAGCGCGGATTTATTCTGAAGTAGTTCCGAGCACTATGTCTGCCAAAGAAATGTTGGCCAAAAATCCATTAGCGATAGTTCTTTCTGGTGGACCATCTAGCGTTTACGCCGAAGGTGCACCACAAGTTGATGCCGCGCTATTTGATGCAAACCTTCCAATGTTTGGCATCTGTTATGGCTTCCAAGCCATGGCAGCAACACTTGGTGGCACGGTTGCGCAAACTGGATTATC
>WLGZ01000130.1 GCA_009702945.1 Actinomycetota bacterium
AATTTGTCATTGAAATCAGGGCGATCTGAAAGCTCTACATAATCAACTTCATCCAGCAAAGTTGTTGCGCCGCTTCGCTCTGTGCTTGAAAGCAGAACCATCTTTGCGCCTTCGCCTGCAACGTTTCCAGCGCTGACGATTCGCATCACTGGAAGTTTTGGCACTAGACCAATGCCAATTGCCGAAGCAGGTGACAAGTAAGAACCAAATGATCCAGCTAGTAGAACTTGCTGCACATCATCGTCAACTAGGCCTACTTCTTCAAGAAGCAGACGCCAGCCGGTTGCAATCGAGGCTTTAGCAAACTGAAGTTCGCGAACATCGCGCTGCGACAAGTAAACCGTTGGCTCTTCGCCATCCCAATGTAGGACGAAGATTCGATCTCCAGCTTCCCGAGTCAACAACCGTGATGCCAAATGTGGAGCAATCTTCATGGCGTCTTCATCTGTAACAAATCTGCCTGAATCATCAATTAACTTTGCTTTGTGCAAGACATAAACGGCATCAACTAAGCCAGAGCCACAAATACCTACTGGAGTTGTATCTCCAATGACTCCAAGTTTGATTCCTTCGTCAGTAACTTGAACAACTTCAATAGCGCCATCAGCTGCGCGCATACCGCAAGCAATCGAAGCAGCCTCAAATGCCGGACCAGCTGGAGCTGCAGTTGTAAGGATTTGATCACCATTGGAAAGTACGATTTCGCAGTTAGTGCCGACGTCAATAAGTAGTCGAACTCGCTTATCGCGATCCATCCCAGTTGCTAGGACACCAGCAACGATGTCGCCACCAACATATGCGCCAAATGCCGGGAATAAGAAAACTCGCGCTGATGGCAATAGTTCAATGCCAATTTCAGCCGCTGTAAAGATCGGCCATTTCTGAGCAGCAGTAATGAACGGTGCAACACCAACTGGCTCTGGATCTACGCCAAGCAAAATCTCAACCATTGTGGCGTTACCAGCGATCGCAATTTCATAAACCTGGTCTGCAGAAACTTCAGCTTCGGTGCAAACTTCTGCAATCAGTTCATTCAAGGTGGCAAGGCCCGCAGTTTGCATCAAACCTGCGGCTAGCGGATCCATCATGGTGGCCGAAATGCGTGAGATGACGTCGGCGCCAAATGGCTGCTGCTTATTCAGCATTGACTTAACTGCCATTGGAGTTCCAGTAACAAGGTCTAGCAGGGTTGCTACAACAGTCGTAGTGCCAAGGTCAATACCGATTGCGTAGTTTTGCGCTGAGGTATCCCCTGGCTCGACAGCAATCAAAGCTTCATTCACAACAACTGCAGTGACTTTGAAATCGTTCTTGCGAAGAACAGTTGGAAGTGTCTTAAGTACTGACAGATCGGCTTCAAATTCCAGGTCATCCATAGCATCCCGCAAGCGATCAATGTCTGGGCGCTGATCATGAAGGGTTGGTTCAACAAGTTCTACATAACGTTTTTGAACTGCCGGACGCAGAATTACTTGGCGTCCAACACCAACAGTTGCTGCCTTTGGACGAGTTGAAAGTGGTGGAACATCAACCTTTAGGTTTCCATTTGCTCGAGCTACACATGCCAAGCGCCAGCCATCAGCTAGTTGTTCTGGGCTAAATGCGCGAATGTCTAGTCGTGAAACTGGAACTTCACCCTCGATAACTTGGATCTTGCACTTCTTGCAAGTTCCATGACCACCACAGGTTGAGTCAATAGCTAGACCATTCCACGAAGCCGCATCAAAGACAGTTACTCCTGGTGGTACGCGAACATCAGTTCCACTTGGGGTGAACTGCAATTGAACGCGACCGAGTCCACTGACAGTTGTATCAGTCTTTGTGCTTTCTTCGTTTGGCACGTTTTATCTCTCGCCTAGTTTGAAATTACGCTTCTTTGTTGGCGCGGAAATTGGTGATCCAATTTGCGCCCCATTGGTCTAATCCGAGTAGAAGGTCTGCTGCGCGAACTGCCTGCACTACTTCTGGGGTACGGCCATCCATGATTGCCGAAGTTAGACCCATTGACATAGCCATTGGCATGAATGCAGCATTTAAGGCATGGCGGTTTGGTAGACCAAATGAAACATTGGATGCACCAATCGACATGTTTAACCCGTACTTTTCCTTGATCAAGTAAATGGTTTCAAGCGTGTGCTTAACATTCTCAGGATCAGCACCAACTGGCATGGCTAGTGGATCGATCAAAAGGTTTTCTAGTGAGATGCCTTCTTTTTCAACGCGTCGCACAATCTTTTCCACAATTACCATGCGGTCTTTGGCAAGCATTGGAATTTCAATTTCATCATTTGGTAGCGCCAAGATGGCAGCGTCATACTTCTTTACCAAAGGAAGAATGATGTCCATGCGTTCATCTTCACCAGTCATTGAGTTGACCAGTGCTTTTCCTTCATACACTGCAAGACCAGCATCAAGGGCTTCGATTACAGATGAGTCAATGCAGATTGGCAGGTCAGTCAGTGACTGAACTAGCTTGATTGCTCGGGCTAAAAGTGCTGGTTCATCAGTAAGTGGCACACCCATGTTCACGTCAAGCATGTCGCAGCCACCAGCAACCTGGTCAGCAACGTCGATGTTGATTGTGGAGAGATCATCAGCACGAAGCTTTTCCTGGAAGATCTTGCGGCCAGTTGGGTTTAGACGTTCGCCAATGATTACGAACGGTACATCGTCACCAATCGTTACGGTCTTGGTGGCGGAACTAAGCACTGTATGCATGGTCGTCCTTTACTTCGTTTGGGATTGAGCTGCTAGTCGTTACTTGGCGAATTCTGCCGAGATCTGACATAAGTCTTTCTAGTGTCTCATCATTTCTAAAGTCCGTTATGTGCAGCCCACGCACGCCTGGTTGAGCCAATGCGTGCTGGGCAAACTCCAAAGTCTGCAAATACGCTTCTTCGGCTGGATCAGCTGCCTTTTCTACGCGAGCAATTTGATCCGCTGGAACATCGATACCAGGCACGCTGTTATGCATAAAGTTCAGCGGCCGAGCGCCCTTAACTAAAACAACAGTGGGAATGATTGCGATCTTGCCAGCAAGTCCGGCATCACGAACGCCAGCGCAGAATTTCTCAAGCCGATCTTGGTGGTAGCAAATCTGAAGCTGAAGGAACTTTGCGCCAGCTGCATACTTCTTGGCTACACGTTGTACTCGATACTCAAACGGTGGGGCGCCAGGATTTTCAACTGCCCCAATGAACATGTGCGGAGCTGGATCAATCTTGCGACCAGACATGTACTCCCCGCGCTTGAGAGTTCCCATCAGGCGAACAAGTTGTGGACCATCGGTATCAAAAACTCTTCGGGCTTCTGGTTCATCTCCAGCAGTTACATCGTCACCAGTTAGTGCCACAAAGTTTTCTACACCAAACATTGATGCGCCCATGATGTCAGCTTGCTGTGCCAATCGATTCTTGTCGCGGCAGACAATCTGCAAAATTGGCTCTAAGCCAAGTTGCTTAATTGCAATTGCAGTTGCCACGTTTGATGCGTGTGCATGCGCTGCAGTGTTGTCGGTCGCATTAACGCCGTCAAACCAACCACGGAAACGATCTGCATACTTCTTTGCTTTTTCTAGACCATTGCCATCGAGGGAATGAAATTCAGCAGTAAAAACTG
>WLGZ01000131.1 GCA_009702945.1 Actinomycetota bacterium
GCCATACGGCTGGGTTCCAATTGCATTGAACGTCATTGCGTTGCTAGTTGTTAGCACTTCCAAGGCAAATGCTTGGTTCAAGACCGCTGAATAGCACTATTAAAAATTGCCCGCATCATTTTGGTGCGGGCAATTTTTTATGCCAGAAATAACTAGTGGCTAGGAAGTTCCGCTGATCTCTTGCCAATGACTGCAACGGCAATCACGGTTGCAAGCAGCATTGGAATCCAAGTGGTTGCTGGGAACAACACAAAACCAAGCAATAGCGCTAAGGCAGGGCGACGAATTCCAACTGCGCTGGCAGCAACAAATCCTGCTGCAACTAAACCAAGAGTTGCTGAACTATCAACGATGTCCGCAACGAGAAGTGCGGTACCAGCTCCGATGAAAGCAAGTGGGAAAATCTGACCGCCATACCAACCACCAGCAAGACAAGCAATTAGTACGAGTGTCTTTAGCGCAACAACAACTAATAGGTTGCCGATACCGATTGGTGAATCGAGAATCTCTTGAATCTCATGGTGGCCAGAGAACAGTACTAATGGCGTAACTACCGCACTTGCTCCAAGAATTAATCCGCTTAACAATCCAGCAGGAATGGCGCCACCAGGAATTTTAGAAACAACCAACTCCCGTGCCTTTGGTGTCGCGCGAACAATCGCAAGTCCTAGTGAAGACGCAAGTAGCGCAATCAATGCAACCCAAATCAAGTCAATACCAAATCCAACTTCCATGGAGTTGTCAGATGTGAATTGATGAATTCCGATTTCAGGAAGCAACTTTGTAATCACAAACAATGAAGAGATGGCCGCCAAGATTTCTGGGCCTCTGGCAACAATCCTTTGACCGATATTTCGATTCTTGGCTTTTTCTTCACTTTCGATACCAGCAAGTACTAATGGCACACCGAACAACACGCCAAGGGAACCAGCTACTGAGAGTTCAACGACTCGAGCTTGTGTAACGCGCAAAATGTGTGACAGTCGAGAACTTAGCTGTGCAACAAGTGCAATCAGAGGCGCTTCTGGGCCTAACGGTCCACCGAATCCAAGTGACACAACGCCAAGACCAGCGCGGCCAAAGATCAATCGGGCTGGGGGTGCTTGCTTAGTCTCAACTTCTTCCATATCAGCGATGGCTTCCGTTAGGTCATGGACTTCAGATCTTGATTTTTCAGCCAATTGATTCAGCACGCCAACTAACAGTCCGCCAACAACACAAATACTTAGAACTACTACTGGGTTGATTCGCTCTAGTTCGGAAGTCCAAATCAGTTCTTTCGCTGTCTTAACTGCGAACAGAAAACCAATAGATATGAGCCCAACACCGGCACCTAGTGCGGCCGCGACCAAATAGACCTTTGGGTTGTCTATATCGACTGATTTACCCTGCGTTTGCTCGGACATATTTGGAAAGCATAACGGACTAATCGGACCTGTCTTGCAGGAAAACTCTCTGTTATGAGGATATTCTGAGAATCAAGTGAATTGATGACTGGAGAGAAAATGAAGCGTGCAATTAACTGGTGGACTAAATTGTCGCCGACTTTTTTGCAAGTTTTGGGTGTTATCTTTTTGGCTGGTTATGCCTGGCCGATCATCAATCCAAATCTCTCCCCTGCGCTACATTCACTTTGCAATTGGGCGCTTTTTGTTATTTGGGTTTTCTTTGCATTTGATTACTTTGCCCGGTTATCCATAGCTGACAACAAACGATTATTTGTTCGCAAAAACCTGCTTGACCTTGCTGCAGTGGCTTTGCCATTCCTTCCGCTGCTTCGCGCAATTCGCGCACTTGCCGCTGTAACTGTTTTGTCGCGCCGCAATCGTGGATCGCGTAGTCAACAAGTAACTACTTCTGTCGTAACGCTTGCGTTTGCAACCTGGTTTGTTGCAGGGCTTGCCGTTACTGAAGCTGAGCGTCACGTTGATGGCTCGAACATCCAAGGAGTTGGTGACGGCTGGTGGTGGGCAATCACAACAATGGCAACGGTTGGTTATGGCGATACCTACCCAGTTTCGACACAAGGTCGAATTGTTGGCACTGCGCTAATGATCATGGGCGTTGCTTTACTTGGAACAATCACTGCATCGATAGCCTCTAATTTCAATTCAACAGATTCTGAAGATTCATCCAATGGAACATCTTCCGCATCGGAAGTAGACGACTTGAAAAAGCGTGTTGCAGAGCTTGAAGGCAAGCTCGAGAAATAATCTCGGAAATTAACTTTCGGTAAGTTCGCTTAAATCTGGTGGCACATCAACACTGTGAGCAATCAAATCTTCGGAATTGATGTATTCCAGCGCTGCTTCGTTAGTTGCAGCTAAAACAACACCGCAAGCCGCGCCATCTTCCAGCGCCTGCTGCCACCTCGGTGCACAAACCGCCCAGCGATCCCCTGGCTTTAAGCCTGCAAATCCAAACTGTGGGGCTGGTGTAGATAGGTCATTGCCAACCGACTTTTGATGCTCGAGGAATTCAGCTGAGACAACGGCGCAGACGGTGTGACTTCCGAAATCAGATTCATCTGTTGTTGTAAAGCCATCACGGAAATAACCGGTAACTGGATCTAAGCCACAGAGCTCAAGGGGTTCGCCAAATACGTTCTTTTGCATAGCCCAAGACTCTCACAGGCCTGCATGACTGGCACGTTATGTGTATGCAAAGTTGGCCGACATATCTGTGAGGAGGCCAAACTACCTGACAGCAAGTGTCATAACTGTCTTGGTAGCCTTTGGCTTATTGCCCTTTTTAGGCTTTGGTTCTTGAACTGTGAATGTCACAACACAGTTACCGGCGTTTAGTGTCCTTAACTTTGCACCAGATTTTGTGCACACCTTCTTAGATGACTTTGCTGCTGATATAGATACTTTGGCTTTTGGAGAAGTAATCTTTATGCCAACTTGCTTTGCCAGTGTTTTAGCTGAGTACTTCTTCTTGAAGCCAATCGTTCTTGCGGCAAGGCCTGTATCTGCAACTTGAGCTGGGGTTTCTACAGTAGGTACTGAATTGCCAGCGGGGGCAGGTGCTGAATTGCCAGCGGGGGCGGCTGCTGGCGGATCGACGACAACTTCAACAATTAGTCCATTCCAATTATCTCCCGCAACTCCAAAGCCCGTAGCACCTGATTTGATGTATGCCTTTGCTCCACGAGCTCCATGTACGAATAGATTCGAACCAACAGTTGCTGGTGCATTACCGAGAAATTGGAGATTTATAAGTGAAGTTGTACCCCGGAATGCTTGATCTCCTAGAACCGAGACGTTTACTGGGATGGTGATGCTAGTAAGTGCAGTTACATTACGAAACGCATAATCTCCGATGCGTGTGAGCTGGCTGTTAGGTTCAAATGTAATCGTGTTAAGTGCGCTTGAATCCCTGAACGCAGCATTCGCAATAGTTGTGACACTTGCTGGGATGGTGATGCTAGTAAGTGACCTTGCGGCAAAGAATGCGTCATCTCCGATGCTTGTAACACCCGATGGGATTACAACAGCACCAACACACGTGCGTCCGAAATCGACAACATTATTTGTGATTTCGACATCACCGCCTTCGGTACAAGTTACGGTTGCGGCATTAGCGGGACTAAAAATCAGTCCAGAGGTGGCTAAAGC
>WLGZ01000132.1 GCA_009702945.1 Actinomycetota bacterium
AATACCACTTAATGGCGCAACTGCATCAGCAAGCTCCACGATTTCTTCTAGAGTCATTTCGCGATCACCGTGTGCTACTAATGAAACACTGAACTTCATACCCGTTATCCCATCCTTGATAGTTCTCTAGCAAATTCTTCAATACTTTTGAAATTGTGTCCCGAGAAGATCCGGTCTATGTATGGATCTGCGATCATCATGCCAATTGTGTTTGGCTTGTAATCCTCGTTGTCACCCTTATGAGGGTTCACCCAAATGACCTTGTGCGCAAGTCGAGACAGAGTCTGCATTGCCTTATCTAGGGCTTGGGGTTCACCTTGATCTAAGCCATCCGAGCAGATCACAACAATCGCGCCACGACCTAGCCGGGATCGACGAGATTCCTTAACAAAAGCGGCAATGGCATCACCAATCCGGGTGCCACCGTCCCAGTCCAGTACTGACTCGCCAGCTAGCCGCATTGCCTCATCTGGCGTGCGCTTGTCGATTGACTTGGTGATTCTGGTCAATCGAGTACCGAAGCAAAATACTTCAACTTTGGTATTGGCTCGGCGAGCAGAGTAAGCCAGTTGCAATAGGTTGCGTGAGTAATCTGCCATCGATCCTGAAACATCCAGGATGAAAACAATCGAACGAAGTTTTTCCTTGCGCTTGATGTACATCAAATCTTTAGGTTCGCCAAGAGAACGCATAGTTTCCCGTGCCATCCGGCGCATGTCTAGAACCTTGCCCTTAGGTGTGGTTTGGGTTCGGTAAGTGCGACGCTTTGGGGGAGAAACCTTAAGCATTGAAATCAATTTGCGGAAACGGTTGATTTCTTCGTCTGAACAATCTGCAAAAGCCTTGTGCCGAGAGATGTCCGCAGCTGATGCCATGTAACCCAAGCGGGTTTCATCTTCAATCACTTCGCCAGGCAGACCTTGCTCAAAGTTTGGCACTTCAAGAGTCGCGCCAGCGTTAGCGGAAGACTTTAGTTTGACCTTGCGGGCATCAGGTTCGTTTTCACCAATGTCTAAGAAGAAAGCTTGGAATCTCTTGTTATAAAGCGGGATGTTATCTTTTTTACGAACTAGTGCGATTCGACCGCTCCAGTAAACATCCATGATGTCGCTGGCATCCAGAACCGAGATCGCCGATAGGTAAGTGATTACATCATCTGATCCAATGACCAGGCCATGAAAGCGAAGGTCTTGGGCAAACTCTATAAAGAGTTCGTCAAAGCCAGTTAACTCAGGAGCTTGGGACGATGTCATTTAGGTTCTTCATGGTGTAGTCCAGATCATCCCGATCCTTGATTACAGCACCAAGAGTGTCAGCAGCACTCTTTTCATTTAAGTCGCTGGCACCAACGGCGTCCAAGGATTCAACCCAGTCAATGGTTTCAGCTACACCTGGCACTTTTTCAAGTTCCATCTGACGAAGTTGATTCACTGCGCCAACCACCTGAGTAGCAAGGCGTTCGCTAATACCAGGTACCCGGGCTCGAACAATTTCAATTTCGCGTTCTGCATCTGGGAAACCGATCCAGGTGTAAAGGCAGCGGCGCTTAAGGGCGTCATGCAGCTCGCGGGTTCGGTTAGAAGTCAGGATCACGATTGGGCGAGAGATCGCTGCAATGGTGCCAACTTCAGGAATAGTGACCTGGAAGTCAGAAAGCAATTCAAGTAAAAACGCTTCGAACTCGTCATCCGCACGATCAACTTCGTCAATTAGCAATACACAAGCATCGCCAGCCCGAACCGCCTTAAGAAGTGGTCGCTCAAGTAAGAACTTTGGACTGAACAGTTGCTCATCAGCGTTGTTGCTAAGTTCGGCGCTGGTTAGTGACCGGATGTGAAGCATCTGGCGGGCATAGTCCCATTCGTAAAGTGCATGGTTGGTGTCAATACCTTCGTAGCACTGCAAACGGATAAGTTCGCGCTGGAACATTACGGCAAGAGTCTTGGCTAGTTCAGTCTTACCAACGCCGACTTCGCCTTCAAGCAGAAGTGGCTTACCAAGCTTTAAGGAAATCAAAATCGAAGTAGCTAGACCGCGATCGGCAATATAGCCAAGTTCGCGCAGGTCATCAGTAAGTTTTTCAACCGTTAAATCAGCAAATGGGCGAGCGTTACTCATGATGTATCCGAGATCTCCAGGTAATTAGTTTTTGGTGCCAAAGACCAAATCGGCAATGGTTCCGCCAGTAGCCAACTTACCTTCACGAGCCAATTTAGCTTTCCATGAGGTTGCTACGTCAGTGCCTTCATCGCCAAAACCTTCGTAAGTGACGTCCTTCATATTGCGACAAACCTTATTTGGGTTGCACTCGTCATCTAGTTCAGCCATGGTTGCAGGATTTCCTTGCCAAATAGAGCGAATGGCTTCTGCGGCTTGAGTAGTCTCTTCAGACATGTGATTCCTCCCGAAAACAATGGCTTGTTGCCTATAAACGTACCACGACAAGCACTTAGTCGCATGGGCTAAATCCCATTAGTTACGGGGTTTTCACTGACAGGACAGTTCTATTTAGGCAATTGTAGACTGGGCAAATGCGCCGACTCTTTGAGATTTCCCGTTATGCCGTAATCGTCCCTTCTGCGGCTTCGATTATTGGGGCCATTGTCTTAATGATCCTGGGATCTATTGAGATCGTTCGCTCAGCAGTGCACGTTGTTGTCAAGCAAGAGCCCTTGAAAGATACCGTAGTTGCGATCCTTACTTCAGTGGATGCAATTCTTTTGGGAACCGTTTTATTGGTTATCGGCTATGGCTTATATGAACTGTTCATTGACACAAATCTTGAAGTCCCAGATTGGCTTGAAATCAATACCCTTGATGACTTGAAGGCCAAGCTAATCGGTGTCGTAGTTGCGATCATCGCAGTTATCTTCGTCGGTGTTTTAGTTGATGCTAAATCACCGAATGAAGTTATGTATTACGGAGTTGGCGCCGGCGCAGTCGTACTTGCCTTAGCTGGATTCACATATACGTCAAAAAAGTAGTTTAGTTAGCGACTTAATCCGCGCTGCAAAACGTCTAAGAATTGATCGACTTCTGCCTTACCAATAATCATCGGCGGCTTGATCTTCAAAACGTTGTCTGCTGGCCCATCGCTGGATAAGAACACTCCGTTCTCGCGAGCAAACTCAATTAAGTCTTTCGTTATTTGGGTGCCAGGGGATTGTGAAGCGCGATCAGTTACAAATTCCACACCGATAAACAATCCGCTACCGCGAACATCGCCGATGGTTTCGATAGATTTACCAAGCTCGCGCACACCATTCATTAGGTAGTTACCTACCGTTAGCGCATTACGCTGCAAGGCTTCATCAACAATTACATCGAGCACAGTTTGACCGATTGCCGCTGAAACTGGATTGCCACCAAAGGTATTGAAATACTCCATGCCATTAATAAAGGAGTTAGCTATTTCGGGAGTGGTGACAACTGCAGCTAATGGGTGACCGCTGCCAAGTGGCTTACCAATTGTCACGATGTCAGGAACGACATCATGCAATTCAAAGCCCCAGAAGGTGCTTCCCATTCGGCCCATACCGATTTGCACTTCATCGGAAATGCAAAGTCCACCAGCTGCTCGAGTTGTTGCAAATGCTTGCTTTAAGAATCCTGG
>WLGZ01000133.1 GCA_009702945.1 Actinomycetota bacterium
AATATTCGAATTCTAGGAGCACCATGTCAGTCGCAAGTTCTGCAAGAACCCAAAACCAACTAGATCCAAACCGCTGGCGCGCACTTATGGTTATCGCCATCGCCCAACTAATGGTGGTTCTTGACGCATCGATTGTTAACATCGCGCTTCCATCACTTCAGGCTGACCTTGGCATCACTGATGCAAATCGTCAGTGGGTTGTAACGGGTTACACATTGGCCTTTGGTGGCTTGCTGCTTCTTGGCGGACGCATCTCGGACTTCTGGGGCCGTAAAAAGGCTTTCATGACAGGCCTATTAGGTTTTGCTGGCGCGTCTGCAATTGGCGGTATTGCCCAGAACCAAGAAATGCTGTTCGCCTCGCGTGCGCTGCAGGGTGCATTCGGCGCGCTATTGGCACCAGCCGCACTTTCTTTGATTACTACAACCTTTAGTGACTCCAAGGAACGCGCAAAAGCTTTTGGCGTCTACGGCGGTCTTTCGGCTGGCGGCGCAGCTATCGGATTAGTTTTAGGTGGCCTGTTGACTCAGTACGCATCATGGCGCTGGTGTCTATTGGTTAATGTTCCAATCGCGATCGCCGCCTTCATGCTTGCCATTCCGAATGTAAAGGAAAGCAAGGCCAGTGGAGATACTCGATATGACATTCCTGGCGCAATTACGTCAACACTTGGTTTAGTTTCCCTAGTTTATGGAATTACTAAAGCCGGCGAATTGGGTTGGTCGGATACAACAACACTTACTTGGTTTGGTGTCGCAATTACACTGCTTGCAGCATTCTTTGTAATTGAAAGTCGTACCAGTCACCCGTTACTGCCAATGCACATTTTGTTAAACCGGAATCGTGGCGCGAGTTACTTGACTTCATTTATTGTTGGCGCGGGATTATTTGGCATGTTCTTATTCCTTGCCTATTTCTTCCAAGGCATCTTGCAGTACTCACCAATCAAGGCTGGCTTGCTGTTCCTTCCGTTCTCAGTGGGTGTAGGTATCAGTGCTGGAATTGCATCACAGGCGCTTCCAAGATTTGGTCCACGCTACGTATCCTTTATCGGATTAATCATGGCGACCGCAGGTATGTTGCTGCTGACCCAGCTTGAGCCAACCAGCGCTTACGTTAGTGACATCTTGCCGGCTCTGATGGTTTTGAGTTTAGGTATGGGACTGGTATTCGTACCAATCTCAGCTACTGCATTGTTTGGTGTGGGTAATCATGATGCAGGTGTTGCTTCGGCAGTACTTAATACTGCACAGCAAATCGGTGGCGCCCTGGGTACTGCGTTCCTTAACACAATCGCAGTGACTGCAACAGCCAACTACTTTGTCGACAACATGATTGATCCAGCAGATCCAGCGAATGCAGGCGCTATGCCAATAGCGCTAACTGAGGGATTCACTACTGCATTTACTTGGAGCGCAGGATTTATGATTCTTGGCGCACTAATCTGGGTATTCATGATCAATGCCAACAAAGACACTTTGGGTGCCAACGATGCACCTGTACATGTGGGATAGCGAGTTAACATGAGCGAAATTTCTAGAGCCACAACTAGTGACTTAGCCGAATTACATCCACTTGTTGAGAAATATCGTGCGTTCTATAAGCAACCGGAGAATGAAAAGACTTTAGGTTATTTAGAACAGCGAATTAAGAATGAGGAAGCAATCGCTTTCATAGCTCGCGTTGATGGAGAAGCAGTTGGATTCACTTTGCTATATCCAACATTCTCCACAGTGTCACTTTCCAACATCTGGTTACTCAACGATTTGTACGTTGATGAGTCTGCGCGCGGCAAGGGGATAGCAAGCGAGCTTATGGATGTTGCGGAATCAGCAGCTAAAAGTGCTGGCGCAACCCGTGTGTTTTTGCGAACCGCTAACGATAACTTGCCAGCCCAGGCACTTTACGAAGGTCGAAATTGGGTTAAAGACGAAGTTTTCCGTCGCTATGACCTGGTGTTCTAGTCCGAGCTAACTTCAAATAGTTCGAGCAGTCCTCGAAAGACTAGGATTGCGGCATGACAATTCAGATGCCTACTCGTAAACTGCGTGACCTTGAAGTAAGTGCCATCGGACTTGGCTGCATGCCAATGTCCTGGGGTTACAACGTTGCTGATGCTGATCGAAATGAAATTCGAGCGACGATTCATCGCGCACTTGAATTGGGTATCACGCTGTTTGATACCGCAGATGTTTACGGTCCGTGGACTAACGAGGAAATTCTTGGTGAGTATCTGGTCAATGATGGCTTACGTGACAAAGCCATCATTGCTTCTAAATGTGGCTTAACTCCAGTCAACATGACTTCGTACGGAAAGAATGGCAAGCCAGAATATGTCCGACAAGCTTGCGAAGACTCACTTGGCAGACTTGGCACTGATTACCTTGATCTTTACCAATTGCACCGAGTTGATCCTGAGGTTCCAATTGAAGAAACTTGGGGAGCCCTGGCTGATCTAGTTGAAGCTGGCAAGGTTCGTTACATCGGACTTTCCGAAACTACTGTGGAAGAAACTGCGAAGTGTCATGCTATTCACGCAGTAACGAGTGTGCAAAGTGAATTTTCAAGTTGGACTGACGAGCATGTAAAGAATGGTGTGATCCAATACTGCGCAGATAACAACATCGGGTTCTTGCGATTTTCGCCACTTGGCCGCGGTTTCCTAACTGGAACGGTTACTGCTGACACCATTGCCGACGGAGATTTCCGTAGCGCAAATCCAAGATTTACCGCCCAGGCAATTGCAGACAATCAAAAAATTGTTGATGGCATTGCAGCCATTGCTAACCGACACAACGCCACACCGGCACAGATCGCTCTTGCTTGGATTTTGGCGCAAGGGCCGAACATGGTTCCAATCCCAGGCACTAAGCGCCGCAAATGGTTGGAAGAAAATGCAGCGGCTGTAACGATTGAGTTAAGCGCGCAAGATCTAGCGGATATTGCTGCTCTGCCTAGACCAACTGAGTCGCGTTACTAAGACTTAACTAAAGCCAGAAGAAACTAGAGAAGCGGGTACGAACCGTCTTCATCGTGAACTTCAGTGCCAACTAGCGCTGGAGTAAACACGCAGATAATTCTAAGTTTGGTGTGACTTCGCATTTGGTGACGATCATGCTTATCAAGCGTGTAAGTCATGCCTGGTCGAACTTCAAAGATTTCGCCAGTTTCTAGGTTTTCCAATTCACCAGTGCCATCGATGATGTAGTTGGCTTCGATGTGATTCTTGTATTGCAAAGTTGTAGTGGTCCCAGCTTCTAATTCAGTGTCATGAAAAGAGAACCCGACGCCATCTTCGCGCGTCAACATACGAAGGCTGGTACCAGTTGAAACTTTGCGGTGACGAGGCCCACCCACTAGATCCTCTTTGTAAGTAACAATCATGCTGACTCCTTAAGTCTGGTATTCATTTCAATTTACGTAATTAACTTATCGGCACAGACTAATCAGCTGGGACGAATCCGAGTACTTCGCCGAAGAATTTCAATTCTTCGATGGCACATGTAGTTATTGTCTGACTTTTTCTGAATCCATGGCTCTCGCCTTCGAATTCAAAGTACTTGTACTTCACACCATTCTTAATACACGCATCCCGAAAAGCTTGG
>WLGZ01000134.1 GCA_009702945.1 Actinomycetota bacterium
AAGTGCGCGAATTACCATCACGCGAGTTTCGCTCGGCACAATTACCCGGTCGATGTATCCACGCTCGGCTGCGATGTATGGATTGGCAAACTTGTCGTCGTATTCCTGAAGTAGACGTGCGCGCTCAGCTTCTGGATCTTTAGCATCAGCTAATTCCTTGCGGTAAAGCACGTTGACTGCACCCTGGGCACCCATGACAGCAATCTGGGCACTTGGCCAAGCCAAGTTAATGTCAGCACCAAGATGCTTGGATCCCATAACGTCGTAAGCGCCACCGTAAGCCTTGCGAGTAATGATTGTCACCAATGGGACAGTTGCTTCGGCGTAGGCATAAAGCAGTTTCGCGCCGCGGCGGATGATGCCCTGCCATTCCTGATCAGTTCCAGGTAAGAATCCTGGAACGTCGACCAAAGTGATGACTGGAACATTGAATGCGTCACAAGTTCGGACGAATCGAGCAGCTTTTTCGCTGGCATCGATATCAAGCGTTCCGGCAAACTGCATTGGCTGACTCGCAACAACACCAACTGGGCGACCTTCGACGCGACCGTAGCCACAAATGATGTTTGGTGCGAATAGTGCTTGGGTTTCCAAGAACTCACCATCGTCAACAATGGTCTCGATTACCTTATGCATGTCGTACGGCTGATTTGGCGAATCCGGAATGATGGTGTCGAGCAACAAATCTGCTTCGGAGATTTCCAAGTCAGCTTCAATGTCTAGGTAAGGAACCTCATCCATGTTGTTGCTCGGTAAGAACGATAGAAGGTTCTTTACATATTCCAAAGCATCATCTTCATCTGATGCCATGTAATGAGCTACACCTGATTTGGTGTTATGAGTACGAGCGCCACCTAAGTCCTCGAATGCAACTTCTTCACCAGTAACAGTCTTGATAACTTCAGGTCCTGTAATAAACATGTGTGAAGTTTGATCAACCATCACAATGAAGTCCGTTAAGGCAGGGGAGTAAACCGCGCCACCTGCACATGGGCCAAGCACTAAAGAAATTTGTGGGATAACACCAGATGCATGTGCATTGCGCTTAAAGATTTCGCCATACAGACCAAGAGATACAACACCTTCTTGAATGCGTGCGCCACCGGAATCGTTGATGCCGATCATTGGCACGCCAGTCTTAAGTGCCAAGTCCATTACCTTGCAAATTTTTTCACCGAAGACTTCACCAAGTGAGCCACCGAAAACTGTGAAGTCTTGCGCAAACACACAGACCTGGCGACCATCAATAGTTCCGTAACCGGTAATTACGCCATCACCGTAAGGACGGGATTTTTCCATGCCAAAGTTATGGGAACGATGTCGAGCTAAGCCATCGATTTGCTGGAATGAACCATCATCCAAAAGTCGCTCAATCCGCTCCATTGCGGTTAGCTTGCCGCGGGCATGCTGCTTATCTACGGCCTCAGAACGGCGGTTGGCTGCATCGTTGCGACGCTCCTCGAGATCTGCGATCTTTCCAGCAGTTGTATGGATGTCGATCCCATTCTTTGCGGTTTCGGCGCTCACTTGTTCCTCCGTACTAGTCCTTCGCCTACCCTAGCGATGTGGATATAAAAGATGTGAAACGCGGGCGTCCAGCGCTTGATCCTGATCTCATATTAAGTGAGTTAGCCAAGACTTCCTCGAAATGGCTCGATATCAAGGTCTTTGCCCAAGTTGAGTCAACTAATGACCTTGCCATTTCACAGTTATCTAACAACCCCAACGAATCAGTGTTCGCAATTACAGCAGACGAACAACTCAAAGGCCGTGGCAGATTGCAGCGTGAATGGCATAGTCCATTTGGCGCAGGTATTGCACTTAGCGTTGCTGTCCCCACAAAGGTATTCAGTTGTGAAGTGTCAGCAATCCCACTCCTAGTTGGAATCGCAGCCAACAATTGCCTTAAGAATTTGGGCGCCAAGGCCAAGTTAAAGTGGCCAAATGATTTGATGATTGAAACTGATTCTGCAGAACTTAAAAAGATCGGCGGAATTCTGGTTCAACGCCAAGGCGATCATGTAGTTATTGGAATCGGAATTAACACTGATCTTGAAGTTGAAGAGTTACCGACTGAAGCAGCAACTTCACTTTCATTGCTTGATATCCGCACTTCTCGAGAAACTCTGATTGCTGCGCTATTGGTTGAGTTCGAAAAAGTTACCAAGTTAGGTACCGAAGATTGGTTGCCTCTCTATATGAATGACAGCTCGACGATCGGAACCCAAGTCTCCGTTGCCCGTAAGTCAGATTCACTAGTTACGGGGGTTGCCGTCGCAGTAATGAAATCTGGCGAACTGTTACTTGACACCGAGGATGGGCAAATTGAGATTACTTCTGGGGATGTACTGCAAGTAAGACCAACCCTGCGCTAGGACACTAAACTTCGGAGTGTGACGCGGATTTTGGTAGTTGAGGATGATCTAGAGATCGCCGGACCATTGGTGCGCACGCTTCAGGGTGGTGGCTATTCAGTTGCACTCGTTGGTGACGGGTTAAGCGCCCTCGAAAAAGCGAAGACAACAAAACCAGACATGATTGTGCTCGACTTAGGACTGCCAAGTATGGATGGCCTTGATGTTTGTCGAAACCTTAGAGCGCAAAAGCTGGACATGCCAATTTTGATTCTTACTGCGCGCACTTCAGAACTTGATTTAGTAGTTGGGCTTGACGCTGGTGCCGATGATTACATTATGAAGCCATTCAAGTCCTCTGAATTATTGGCAAGATTGCGCGCTTTGATGCGCAGAGTAGATGGACATGATGTAACTGAGTTAATCGGTAACGGCATTGTTTTAAACACTGAAGCTCGAAGCTGTACTTGTAATGAAGTTGAGGTTGCCTTAACTTCAACCGAGTATCAATTGCTTGAATTATTGATGCGAAACTCGGGGCGAGTAATTAGCCGGCAACAAATTTTGCGCGATGTTTGGAATACCGACTGGTCAGGTTCTACTAAGAATTTAGACATGCACGTCTCGGCCCTGCGTCGAAAACTTGGGGAAGAAGGCGAACACATCTCCACAATTCGTGGACTTGGGTTTAGATTCGATCGGACATAGGCATGCAACAGCGGTTGTTTAGGTTTTTCGTTATTGCCATACTTCCTTGGGTAATCCTGTTAGCCGTAGTTGCAAATCTTTGGTTTCTCGACTCAAACCAATCTTCAAATTCAAGTGCTTTCTTTATGAACTCCTCGGCAGTTAGCTTTGGAATTCAGGCAATAGTCGGACTTACGGCAACCCTTGTAGTTTTAGTGTCGCAAGTATTGGCGAGAGCGACCGTACGACCTTTTGAAACGCTTCTCAGTCAGATAAATCTAATTACTACGCGACGTTCGATCACGCCGCCGGAAGAAACTGGCTTGCCTGAAGTTGATCTAACAATTAACAATCTTTATCTTGCTGCGACTGACGCCCAACGTCGTCTGGACGCAGAGCGTACACTTGCCGCAGACGTTTCTCATCAATTGAGATCACCGCTTACGGCACTCTCGCTTCGCCTAGAACAGATTTCGCAGGATACAAAAGATACAAAAGTTCACGAAGATTCAACGGCAGCACTTGGTCAAGTTGATCGACTAGTTAAATTGGTAG
>WLGZ01000135.1 GCA_009702945.1 Actinomycetota bacterium
GCAAAGCGGGACTACATCGAAGTTGAAACTCCAATGCTGCAAACTATGCATGGTGGGGCTGCAGCGCGACCATTCGTAACCGCATCAAATGCTTTCGATATGCAATTGTTCTTGCGGATTGCACCAGAGCTTTTCCTAAAGCGTTGTGTAGTCGGCGGTATTGAACGAGTATTTGAAATCAATCGCAACTTCCGCAATGAAGGCGCTGACTCAACGCACTCACCTGAGTTTGCGATGTTGGAGTATTACCAGGCTTATGCGGATTACAACGACATGGCGACTTTGACCAGAGAACTAATCCAAGAAGCTGCAATGGCAGTTCATGGAACATTGAATTATGAATTGGTTGATGGCGGCACTCGTGACCTATCGGGTGAATGGGATCAGATCTCGGTATTCCCATCGGTCAGTAAAGCAATTGGTAAAGAAATAACTCCAGAAACTCCAATCGAAGAACTTCGTAAACTTTGTGCCGATGCTGGAATCACGCATGATCCAAAAGCAATTCACGGAAAATTGGTCGAAGAATTGCTGGAGCATTACGTAGTCGAGCACTTGAAGAACCCAACATTTGTTATGGACTACCCAGTTGATACTTCACCGCTGGTTCGTGAACATCGAATTCACAAGGGAACTGCCGAAAAGTGGGACCTTTACATCGACGGTTACGAAGCCGGAACCGGATACTCCGAACTTGTTGATCCAGTCATTCAACGCGAACGTTTGATGGAACAGTCTTCACTTAAAGCTGGCGGTGATGCCGAAGCGATGCAACTTGATGAAGACTTCTTGCGTGCGCTTGAGTACGGTATGCCACCAACTGGTGGTGTTGGCATGGGTATTGATCGATTGCTGATGACATTAACTGGTTTGAATATTCGCGAAACTATTTTGTTCCCATTAGTAAAGCCTGAATAGACATGACTGTAACTGTTCGTCCAGCAATAACTGCAGACGTTTTGGCAATCCGCGACTTAGTTGAAAATTATGCCGGTGATGGCCCGCGACTACTTCGCAAAAATACTGTGACGCTTTACGAAGATGTCCAAGAATTTTATGTAGCCGAACAAGATGGAAAAGTTATTGGTTGTGGCGCATTGCATGTGATGTGGCATGACTTGGGAGAAGTCCGAACCGTTGCCGTCGATCCAAGCTGTAAGGGTCAAGGAATTGGTTCGCAGATTCTGAATGCGTTAACGCAGCGCGCATCCGACCTTGGATTAACCAGACTGTTCTGCTTAACTTTCGAAACTAAATTTTTCACTGGTCATGGCTTCACGCAGATTGAAGAATCTCCCGTTGATGCCTCTACATATGCCGAACTTTTGCTATCGGGTGATCAGGGCGTTGCAGAATTCCTGGATCTAGAGCATGTGAAGCCGAACACTCTTGGCAACACCAGAATGCTTAAAAACCTCTAAATATCGACTGTTCGCTACTGGCAGATAGACCTAGATTCAAAAAGTCCATTGAATACGGCAGACCTTGCTGCCAAGCTTTTGCAGGTTTATAAATCCGCAGATGCGCTGTCATGCATTGGCTCTAGCATTGACTCAAGGCCGAAAAGTTAAGAGGAGTTGCACATGTTCGAGAGATTTACCGACCGTGCTCGTCGCGTTGTGGTGCTTGCCCAAGAAGAGGCACGCATGCTTAATCACAATTACATCGGAACCGAACATATCCTCCTAGGACTCATTCACGAAGGTGAAGGCGTTGCCGCCAAGGCTCTTGAAAGCATGGACATTTCACTTGAAGCAGTTCGCGCTCAAGTCGAAGAAATTATTGGCCAAGGCCAGCAAGCTCCATCAGGTCACATCCCATTCACTCCACGCGCAAAGAAAGTTCTTGAACTTTCTCTTCGCGAAGCATTGCAACTCGGACACAACTACATCGGCACCGAGCACATCCTGCTTGGTCTGATTCGCGAAGGCGAAGGCGTTGCAGCACAGGTTCTAGTAAAACTTGGCGCAGATCTAAATCGCGTGCGTCAACAAGTTATTCAACTTCTTTCGGGTTACCAGGGCAAGGAGCCACAGCAACAAGGCGCCGGTCCGGCTGAAGGCACACCTTCAACCTCATTGGTACTTGATCAATTCGGTCGCAACTTAACTCAGGCTGCGCGCGATGGTCAGCTTGATCCAGTTATTGGGCGCGTAAAAGAAATCGAACGCGTAATGCAGGTGCTATCTCGTCGTACCAAGAACAACCCAGTTCTAATTGGTGAACCAGGTGTTGGTAAGACTGCGGTTGTCGAAGGTCTTGCGCAAAATGTTGTTAAGGGCGAAGTTCCTGAAACCCTAAAAGATAAGCAGATCTACTCACTTGATCTTGGCGCACTTGTTGCAGGATCACGTTACCGTGGTGACTTCGAAGAGCGCCTAAAGAAAGTTTTGAAAGAAATCAAAACTCGTGGCGACATCATCATCTTCATTGATGAAATGCACACCCTTGTTGGTGCCGGTGCAGCTGAAGGTGCAATTGATGCTGCAAGCATCTTGAAGCCAATGTTGGCTCGTGGTGAACTTCAGACCATCGGTGCCACAACCCTTGATGAGTACCGTAAGTACATCGAAAAGGATGCCGCTCTAGAACGCCGCTTCCAGCCAATTCAAGTTAATGAGCCAACTATCGCTCAGACCATTGAAATTCTTAAGGGTCTTCGTGACCGTTACGAAAATCATCACCGAGTCACCATTACTGATGCCGCGCTGGTTGGCGCTGCAACAATGGCGGATCGCTACATCAGCGATCGATTCCTGCCAGACAAGGCAATTGACTTGATCGACGAAGCAGGCGCACGGTTGCGTATTCGTCGCATGACCGCACCACCAGACTTGCGCGAAATCGACGAGAAGATTGCCGCAACTCGAATGGAAAAAGAATCTGCCATTGATGGCCAGGATTTCGAACGCGCAGCTTCGCTACGCGATGACGAAAAGAATCTGATTGCTGCCCGCGCCACTCGCGAAAAAGAGTGGAAGGACGGCGACATGGATGTGGTCGCAACTGTTGATGAAGAATTGATCGCAGAAGTGCTTGCCGCATCAACTGGAATTCCAGTGTTCAAGCTAACCGAAGAAGAGTCGCAACGACTACTTCACATGGAAGGCGAACTACACAAGCGAGTTATCGGACAAGAGCAAGCAATCAAGGCTCTGTCTCAGGCAATTCGTCGTACTCGCGCAGGTCTTAAGGATCCAAAGCGTCCGGGTGGATCATTCATCTTTGCTGGCCCATCAGGTGTTGGTAAGACTGAACTTTCCAAGACACTTGCTGAGTTCCTATTCGGTGATGAAGATTCATTGATTCAGTTGGACATGTCTGAATACTCCGAGAAGCACACAGTTTCCCGTCTATTCGGTTCCCCTCCAGGATTTGTTGGTTACGAAGAAGGTGGCCAGCTAACTGAAAAGGTTCGCCGCAAGCCATTTAGCGTTGTGCTCTTCGACGAAGTTGAAAAGGCTCACCCAGATATCTTCAACTCGTTATTGCAGATTCTGGAAGATGGTCGTCTAACTGATGCCCAAGGTCGCGTCGTTGACTTCAAGAACACTGTCATCATCATGACTACAAACCTTGGAA
>WLGZ01000136.1 GCA_009702945.1 Actinomycetota bacterium
CCACAAATTGCAGAACTCGATCTTGTGGACTACAAGGTTCGTATTCTTGATGGCGGCCTAGGTACTGGCGCGGTAACCCGAGTGCTAATTGAAACTGCCGAAAAGGGACGACGTTGGACCACGGTAGGAGTAAGCGAGAACGTTATTGCAGCTTCATGGCTTGCACTTGAAGATGCGATCTCGTACGGCTTACTTGACAAAGCCAATTAAGCAAGTTCATTTGCACAACCAGTAGTCTTAGAAAATGCGTATTGCTCGAGTTTCGGTCCCTGGCGTTGAATTTCCGGTTTACGGAGTTATCACTGGCGACAAAATTGAATTGATCACTGGTCTACCTTGGCCAGACATCAGTGATCCAGTTGCTGCCCTAAACCTTGCAGATGTAAAGATTCTTGCTCCAGTGATTCCAAGCAAAGTTGTATGCGTCGGTAAAAACTATGCAGATCACGCTAAGGAAATGGGTGGCGACGTTCCGACAGAGCCAGTTATCTTCCTGAAGCCAAACACCACAGTGATTGGCGATGGTGACTTTATTGTTTTGCCACCTCAGTCAACTAACGTGCATCACGAAGCTGAACTAGCAATTGTGATTGGCGCATTAGCCAAGAATGTTGAAATCGATCGCGCAGATGAAGTCATCTTTGGTTACACCTGCGCAAACGATGTCACAGCCCGAGATCTGCAGAACAGCGATCAGCAGTGGACGCGCTCCAAGAGCTTTGACACTTTCTGTCCACTTGGCCCGTGGATTGAAACGGAATTAGATCCAGAGAACTTAGGCATCTCATGCCAAGTAAATGGCGTAACAAAGCAAGATGGAAACACTAGTGATTTAGTTCGTAGCGCTCGTGAAATGGTGTCTTGGATTTCGCACATGATGACTTTGCTGCCAGGAGATGTGATTTTGACTGGCACACCTGCTGGCGTCAGTTCAATCGTGTCTGGCGACTCGGTATCAGTAACTATTGAAGATATTGGTACTCTTACTAATTCAGTCACTGTTCGTTAAAGAACTATTCAGGAGAATCTGTGTCAAACGTTCGAGTTCGGTTCTGTCCTTCGCCGACAGGAAACCCGCACGTTGGCATGATTCGCACAGCCTTATTCAACTGGGCTTATGCCCGTCACACTGGCGGAACTTTTGTTTTTCGAATTGAAGACACTGATACCTCACGAGATTCCGAACAGTCCTACACCGACCTTCTAGATTCATTGCGTTGGCTTGGCTTGGATTGGGATGAAGGTCCAGAAGTTGGCGGCCCGCATGCGCCGTATCGACAATCCCAGCGCATGGATATCTATGCCGACATTGCTGGCAAGTTACTAAATTCTGGAAATGCTTATCATTGCTACTGCTCTCAAGAGGAACTTGAAGAACGTCGGGAAGCTGCGCGCGAAGCTGGCAAGACTCCAGGTTATGACGGCGCTTGTCGCACATTAAGTGCAGAACAGAAATCTGACTACGAAACACAAGGTCGTTCACCGGTTGTTCGATTCCGAATGCCAGATACTGACTTCACTTGGACCGATTTAGTTCGTGGCGATGTAACTTTCGCAGCTGAGCATGTTCCGGACTATGTAATTGTGCGCGCCACAGGGGAGCCGCTTTACACCTTGGTAAATCCAGTTGATGACGTACTGATGGAAATCACTCACGTGCTTCGCGGCGAAGACTTATTAAGTAGTACTCCACGTCAGCTTGCTCTTTACGATGCATTAAAAGCAATTGGTGTCGCAAAAGGTGAACGTCCCCTTTATGGCCACTTGCCATATGTAATGGGTGAGGGAAATAAGAAGCTTTCTAAGCGCGATCCAGAATCAAGTCTGTTGATGTATCGAGAAGAAGGTTACTTACCAGAAGGCCTGCTTAACTACCTTGCACTTTTAGGTTGGGCGTTTGGTGAAGATCGCGAATTCTTCTCAAAGGAAGAAATGGCAACCGTTTTTGATGTTGCTCGCGTTAACGCAAACCCAGCACGTTTTGACTTAAAGAAGTGCACCTCGATTAACGGGGACTGGATTCGAACTTTGGCGCCAGAGGAATTAGCCACACGAATCACTCCGTTCTTGATCAAGGATGGAATTCTGTCCGCAGAGCCAACCGCAGAGCAAATGGGAGTCTTGAAGAACGCAATTCCACTTGTGCAAGAACGAATGGAAACTTTGCGCCAAGGAATAGGAATGCTGGGCTTCCTATTTGCCGATCAATCCGGCAGTCCAGCGTTTGCAGTTGATCCAGTTGAAGCCGAAAAAGTTTTGACTCCAGATTCACAGCCGGTATTGGTTGCTGCATTAGCTGCACTTACTGGTGTGGCTGAATGGACGACGTTAGCAATTGAAGAAGCACTGCGCACTGCTTTGATTGAAGGCCTGGAACTAAAACCTAAGGTAGCTTTTGGTCCAGTTCGAGTTGCTGTGACGGGACGTCGAGTTTCACCACCACTTTTTGAGTCCCTTGAAATTCTTGGTAGAGAACGATCCCTAGCCCGAATTACTGCCTCAATAAAATAGGCGCCTGAGATTACGCATTTCGCTCAATCCCGTGGCCTGAGATAGAATTTCGATTCGTAATGCCATTTGGGATATGGGGTAATTGGCAGCCCAACTGATTCTGGTTCAGTTAGTCTTGGTTCGAGTCCAGGTATCCCAGCCACATAAACACATTCCAAAAGATTCCAAATCGTAGAACAGTGATCCTCATGAGTAAGCGGCAATTGCCAAGATGGTCAGACTTAAAACCAATCCTGGGATTCAAATCACCATTTTCCAAAAGTGATGCAGTTTCCCGGGCGGTCACAATCTCACAACTGAGAAGCATTGGAAAAGCAAAAACTCCACGCTCCGTCTTTGATTACACCGATGGGGCAGCTGGTGAAGAACTAAGTTATGGGCGGGCTCTTGAGGCGTATCGCCGATTAGAGTTCCATCCGCATGTTTTGCGTGATGTCTCGACTGTAGATACTTCGATTTCAATTTTTGGCCAGAAGTCCGCATTGCCTTTTATATTTAGTCCAACTGGATTCACACGAATGATGCATTATCAGGGTGAGCCTGTAGTGGCTAAGGTTGCTGCTGAGTTTGGTATCCCGTATACATTGTCAACACTTGGCACCACTTCAATTGAAGATCTTGCATCCGCAGCACCTGACACCCGAAAGTGGTTCCAACTTTATTTATGGCGCGAAAAAACGACTCGCTTTGAATTAGTGGAACGCGCTGCGACCGCAGGCTATGAAGCGATCATGTTGACTGTTGACACTGTTGTTGGTGGCATGCGAGTTCGGGATGTTGAGAATGGATTGACTATTCCACCACAGCTAACTTTGAAAACTATGGCTGATATGGCGAAGTATCCAAAATGGTGGGGAAATCTATTGACAACCAAACCCCTTGAGTTTTCTTCGCTGAAATCTACTGGCGGCACAGTTGCCGAATTAATGAATAACATATTTGATCCATCAATCACCATGAAAGATGTGGAATGGCTAAAGGCGAATTGGCCCGGCAAGTTAATTGTTAAAGGCGTGCAAAATGTAAACGATGCTGCGATGCTGG
>WLGZ01000137.1 GCA_009702945.1 Actinomycetota bacterium
GAATGCCAAGCGATTTACTGGGCCACTGTTGTCATGACTGTCACCCGGTGCCCAATTCTTATCGATTTTAGAAACGTTGGGATCTTGCAAATCTCGATAGCCACCAGTTTGAGCGTCTTCTCCCATGGTCCAGGCTGGGTCTGCGACTTCACCTGGAGCAACACTGAGTTGGTCCATTGCTTCGCCAAAGACATCTGAGATTGCTTCACTTATAGCAGCAGTTTCAGAGTTGTCTGCCATCGCTGAACTAAACGCCAAAGCGAAAGTCACACCGTGTGCAAGCTCGTGAGCAATTACATCGTCAGCATGGTCAAAATTCTTTCCAAGAAAAATTGCACTGCAGGCTCCGGACGCACATTCAGTTGATGTCCACGGAACCCAAAAGGCATTTGCATATGGGCAAGATCCAGTAGTTCCATTTGTGGCACAAATATCAATGAAGGCACTGATACGAGGTGTTGCATCACCATTCACTGTTGGCGCAATGTTGCCTAAGTACTTTTCCTCGTTTATATCTTGGCCAAGAACAGAACTGAAATAATCCCAAGTCTTGATGATGTTCAGCTTGCCTACTTCAGTATTTGGGCCATTGAGTCCAAAAGTATTCAATCCACACAGCGGCATACCTTGTCCACCCGCTGCAATGTTTACATATCGATTGTTGTTGATATCCATCGTTACCCCGGGCGGAAGAACATACCCAGGAGTTGCGACGTCAACCTGCAGATCACACACAAATGGATCTGCAGTTATCCCACGTATGAAAGGAAGTGACGATAGAACTCGTTGCCCATCTTCAGATAAGTAAGTCGTCGAAATAGACGTGGCATCATTCAAAACTGATGTTGAAGCGCGCCATGCTAAATATTTACCACTTGGAACATTGTCAACTAATGCGCCATCAACAATTACTAACTTGATATTCGAGACAAGTACTTGATCTTTTGTGATTCCCAGATCATTCGCAAGTTTTGACTTCATACTCTCGATAGCTTCGGTTTTGCTAATTGAAGCTTGTGATGGACCTGAATAGTCTGAAATTGATTTTGTATACGACAACAGAGAGCCAACTTTGTTGACTGTGATTGCTAAGAGTGAGTTTGCGACTTCGACACCATCAATCGATTGCGAAAATCTAACGGTAGACATACCTGCTACGCCATCAATTGCATCGCTAGCTTGAAATTGAGTTGGATCAATGCCCCATTCGTTGGCATGTGAAACCAGCTGGGCTTTCGCAGCCTTTACTGCATCGCGCTCAACTCGACCAAGTGATTCTGGGCTTGATACGGCTTCGGAGCTAAACAATGAGTCTGAGATTGGCGTGGAATTGGGTCCCGACACAGCATTTGCTGGCGTTGCTCCAATTACCCCCGCGAATAGCGCAAAACTGATCAAGAAAAGTCCAGATCTTTTCGCGTTAGGGAAGATTCTCACCTCTCTAATCTATGTCTTCCATAATGAAGATTTGGCTCACCTAAATCCAAGAACCACCCAAGAATCTATGGTGCGATAGTCTGCAATTACCCACAAATAAGGCCCACCTGCGGGGCAATTACGAAGGCGACCAAACATGAGCGATTCGATGACTTTGCGACTAGTAGTTGGCCTGGCCATCACTGTCGTCCTATCCGCTCTGGCACTGAAGCGTCTTTGGTTCTTGTATCAATTAGTTCGCAGTGGTGAGCCAGCGGTAGATCGCACCGCCCAAAAACGAGTTCGTGCAAAAGCTGAAGTAACCGAAGTTTTTGGTCAGAAAAAACTTTTAGCTTGGACGGTTCCAGGTATTGCTCACGTTTTGGCATTCTGGGGATTCATTGTTTTATCACTAACAATCGTGGAAGCCTTTGGAGCCTTGTTTGATTCCGAGTTTGCAATTCCAGTAATTGGCCGCTCTCCGATTGTTGGTTTTGCCGAAGATCTATTCACTATTTTTGTATTCATCGGCATTGCAATGTTCGCTGCAATTCGCCTGGTTAGAAATCCAGTCAAGATGGGTCGCGAATCTCGCTTCTACGGTTCACACACCGGTGCGGCTTGGTTTGTGCTCTTCATGATTTTCAATGTGGTTTGGACTTTACTTTTATATCGCGGTGCGCAGTACAACGTAAGTGCTGAACTTGGCACAAATAACTTTCCATTCATGGCTGGTGGCGCATTTGCATCTGAAGCGGTTGCAGGTTTGTTGCAACCACTTGGACTGCATGCAAATGAATGGCTAGAAATGATTGGCCTATGGCTAAACATCGGAGTCATTCTTGGCTTCTTAGTTTTGGCACTTCACAGCAAGCACTTACACATTGGTGCAGCACCACTAAACGTTTTGTTTAGCCGACGCCCAAATGCACTTGGTCCACTGCTTCCAATTTATGCAGGTAAAGAAGTTTTGGATTTCGAAGATCCTGCTGATGATGCAATCTTTGGTCGCGGCAAGATCGAAGACTTCACTTGGAAAGGCAACTTAGATCTTTTGAGTTGCACCGAATGTGGTCGTTGCCAGGATCAATGCCCAGCTTGGAACACCGGCAAACCACTTAGTCCAAAACTTATGATCATGGATCTTCGCGATCACTTGTTCGCAAAAGCTCCATACATTCTTGCGGGTAGTGACGATTCAAAGCTTGAGGGAATGAGTGCCGCGGTCCAAGCCGAAGTTGCTCGCCCAATGGTTGGCTCACGCTCCGATGATCCAAATGCATTAACCGATGGTTACGACGCCAAGGGTCATCGCTCCAGTGAAGGCGCCGTAATTGATTACGACGCACTTTGGTCTTGCACATCTTGTGGCGCTTGCGTTCAACAATGCCCGGTCGATATCGAGCATGTAGATCACTTTATGGATCTTCGTCGTCACCAAGTTCTAGTTGAATCTGAATTCCCAGCTGAATTAAATGGTCTGTTTAAGAACTTGGAAACCAAGGGCAATCCTTGGGGAATGAACACCAGTGGCCGCTTAACTTGGATCGAAGAAGTTGAATTCCCAGTTCGAGTCTTTGGTATGGATGGCGAAGACAAAATCCCAGCTGACGTGGAATACCTATTCTGGGTTGGCTGTGCTGGCGCGTACGACGATCGCGCAAAGCGCACCACTAAAGCAGTTGCTGAATTGCTACACACTGCAGGAATTGAATTCATGGTTCTTGGCGAAGGTGAAACTTGTACTGGTGATCCGGCTCGTCGTGCTGGCAACGAATTCCTGTATCAAATGCAGGCTGCACAAAACGTTGAAGTACTTAATGAAGTTGGTGCCAAGCGAATTGTTGTTACTTGCCCACATTGCTTAAACACAATTGGTCGCGAATACCCACAACTTGGTGGTGACTACGAAGTCGTGCACCACACTGTTTTGTTGAATCAATTAGTTAGCGAAAATCGTTTAACCATGTTGACTCCAGAAGATGAGACTGTTACTTACCATGATCCGTGCTACTTAGGTCGTCACAACAAGATCTACATGCCACCTCGTGAATTGATTACTAACATGCCTGGCATCAACTTGGTTGAGATGGATCGCAACAAAGAGAAGTC
>WLGZ01000138.1 GCA_009702945.1 Actinomycetota bacterium
GTGGTTCCAGTAACTAGCTTTCCAGCAACAATATTGAGTTGGCCAGTTAAGACCTTTAGCAGAGTAGTTTTACCGGCGCCATTTACGCCTGCGATACCAATACGATCTCCCGGGCCAACGTTCCAGTCCAAGCCTTTGAAAAGATCACGGTCGCCAACTCGAATGGTTGCATTGTGAAGTTCGTAAACAGTTTTACCTAGTCGAGCATTGGCAAAAGCTAAGAGTTCAACATTGTTACGTGGGGGAGGTTCGTTCTCGATCAATTCATTTGCAGCGTCAATACGAAACTTAGGCTTGCTAGTTCGCGCTGGCGCGCCGCGACGTAACCAAGCCAATTCCTTCTTGATTAGCATGTTTCGCTTTTGGTCTTCAACGCTTGATTGCCGCATGCGCTCGGCTTTTGCTAAAACGTAAGCTGAGTAGCCACCGTCGTATTCTTCGATCTTGCCATCGATGACTTCCCAAGTGCGATCGCTAACTTCATCGAGGAACCAGCGATCGTGAGTAACTACAGCAAGGGCTAAACCGCGACGAGCCTTCAAGTGCTCCGCCAACCAGGTCACAGCTTCAACATCTAAGTGGTTAGTCGGTTCATCGAGTAACAAGACATCAAGATCACTGATAAGTAGTTTTGCGAGCGCCACACGACGACGTTCACCACCAGAAAGGGGACCCATCTCACGAGCCAAAATTGCTTCGCCGAATCCACCAAACAAACCAGTTAAGACTTCGCGAGCTTTTGAATTTGTGGCCCATTCATGATCGGCTTGATCGCCTAAAACAATGTCGCGAACCGTTGCTTTTGGATCAGCTTTATCAATTTGCGACAAAGTGCCCATGTGAGTGCCATTGGCCATCGAGACTCGACCATCATTGGGAGTTTCTTGCCCGCCCAGGATTTTTACTAGTGAGGATTTGCCGCCACCATTTCGGCCAACAATGCCGATTCGAGCGCCTTCAGCAAGCCCCAGGGAAACCTGATCAAGAACTGCGCCTTTGCCATAGGACAGCGAGACATTCTCGAGATTTATTAAGTTACGGGGAGCCACGAAGGTGCCTTTCAGGTCGCTCTATTCTCGCAGGTGTTTAACAGATCACGAAACCAGAACTAGCCTCGAGTGTTAATCTTTCCAGCATGGACTTAACTGCTGCTGCTTATCAAGCCACTGAAGGTGGACCGCTAGATGTAGATCGCGATTTCTATCGCGCGATTGCCAATGACAAGGGCCGAGAGCTCGTCGAATCCCTCGTGCTGCCAATTAGAAGTGGTGTTGGCTGGAAGATTCCAGCTGGGCACGTTTGCCGAATCACCACAATTGAAGGCCCGCAGGTTGCCGACCTAAACCTTTGGAATGTTAACGATCCACGAGAGCGATTCTGGGCTTCTCGCACTAAGCAACTGCATGCAGCGCACCTAACAACCTTTAATCGCCTTTGGTCGACTCTGCCTTTCCTTCGCCCAATGGCAACTATTACCGCAGATTCACTTGAAGATTACGGCGTTGATGCTGAAGGTGGTCGAGTTCACGATCTACTTGGCACTCGCTGTGATCCATATGTAAACCGAATGCTTACTGGAGAAGACTTTGACTATCACTGCCACTCAAACCTAGTTAGAGCCGTTCTCCCTTATGGACTAACAGAGTTTGATGTCCACGATGTATTGAATGTTTTCCAATGCACTGGATTAAATGACAAAGATCAATACTTCATGAAAACGTGCCCGGCAAAGAAGGGTGACTATTTCGAATTCTTTGCAGAGTTTGATTTACTTGCAGCGCTTTCAACTTGTCCAGGTGGAGACCTCTCGGTTCCACTTTGGGGTCCTGATGCTCAGGATCCAGTAGACGTATGTCGGCCACTGGGCATTGAAGTGTTTAAGCCATCCGCAGAGTTATTGAAGGGTTGGAGTGAACCTATTCGCGCTGAATACGCCGGACAACATGGGCTAAAGGCTGATCAGTGGTCCTAGCCGCTATTGATTTAAATGCAGACCTAGCTGAGGAAGCCGGGGATGACGAAGCACTTTATCCATTTCTCTCGAGTGCCAATGTTTGCTGTGGCAGACACGCTGGTGGACCCGAGGCAATGACTAAGGCTGTCCAGGCGGCAATTAAGCACGATGTTGTTATTGGCGCTCATGTTGGTTACGAAGACCGAGAAAACTTCGGTCGCTTTGATGTCGAGATGGACTATGACTCACTTCGCAAACTCACATTTGATCAAATTCATGACCTGTTAGACATTGTTGGTACTCAGAGCGCGACTATGAAATACGTAAAGCCTCACGGTGCGCTCTACCATCGGATCGGAAACGACCCTGAGCAAGCCGCAGCGGTCATTGATGCGATAGCTGAGATCAATCCTGAATTGCACGTGCTGGTTCCCGATACTGAAATCATTAAGTCAACTGCCGCCAATGCCGGCCTTACTGTGATTCACGAATTCTTCGCAGACCGAGCGTATTTGCCCGAAGGCACATTGGTACCTCGATCAATTCCAAATTCGGTATTGCATGACGCTGATCAAATATCCGAAAGAGTCTTAAGTTGGCTTGAGCATGGAAACATTGCAGCAAGTGATGGCAGTCAGGTATCAGTTGATGCAAAGTCGATTTGCTTACATGGGGACACTCCAGGTGCGGTGGCGAGTGCAGCCTCGATCTACCAGCGGTGCAAATCTGCAGGGTATGAAATCAAATCCTGGATGGATAACTAGTTCCTGTGATTGTTAGCGCGTACGGTTGGCAAGCCGCTCTAATTGAATGCGATCCCAATGAAGTTTCCGCACTCAGTTCAACGTGCCTACAAAGTCAACTTTTCACCGAAGTAGTTCCAGCTGAATGCACAGTTTTGGTGTGCTGGGATGGCGAGCTATCGATTGCCCGAATTGAAAAACTGGTTTCATCCGTTACGCCTGCCACAGAGGCTAACGTTGGCCGATTAGTAGAGATTCCAGTTAGGTACGACGGTCAAGACTTAGATGAAGTAGCCAAGCTGACTGGCCTAAGTAAATCCAGAGTTATTGAACTTCACAGCAGTACAACCTTTACGGCAGCCTTTGCTGGTTTTGCACCTGGCTTTATGTATTGCGTCGGTCTACCTGAAGTTTTGCAGTTGCCAAGAAGATCAACTCCGCGAGTTAAAGTTCCAGCAGGGTCGTTAGCGATGGCCGATACGTACACCGCAATTTACCCATTGAATTCGCCAGGCGGCTGGAACTTAATCGGAACTACCGATGTTCAGATGTTTGATGCCAGCGCACAGCAACCCTCACTGCTTTTGCCAGGGGATCGCGTGAGATTTGTTCCGGTGTCGAAATGAGCTCAATATCATTTTCTGAAGCTTCAGGATTCATCACGTTGCAAGATCAAGGGCGAATTGGCTTTGCCAACATAGCTGTGCCAACTAGTGGGGCATTTGATCAAAGCGCGCACCATTTGGGTAATCGACTTGTTGGAAACTTTCCAGGAGCGTGCTCGATTGAGTCGTTACGAGGAACTTTCAAGTTTCTTACCGA
>WLGZ01000139.1 GCA_009702945.1 Actinomycetota bacterium
AGGCAGGCCAAGGGATACCGCGGCCTGCATTCCCGGATCGTCTAATGGCAGGACAGCACTCTTTGGAGGTGCTTATCGTGGTTCGAATCCACGTCCGGGAGCAAGTTCGAAACACTAAACTAAGTATGTGAAATCAACGGGCGCGCAAACTTCTGAGCCCGCCGCAGTTATTGTCCTAGCTGCCGGGGCTGGTACCCGAATGAAATCCACAAAGCCAAAAGTCCTGCATGAAGTCTTGGGCCTAACTTTGTTGGACCACGTACTTCACGCCGCCTCAGATTTAAACAGCAAAAAGACTTTGGTAATCATTGGCCACGGTCGAGATCAGGTTCAAGACCATTTAGCTAAAGCACATCCAGCAGTGGTTACTGCCGTGCAGGACGAACAAAATGGCACAGGCCATGCAGTCAAGATTGCACTTGATGCCTTAGGTGAACTATCTGGACCAGTTTTAGTTCTTGCCGGTGACACACCACTTCTAACAACTTCGGACATGCAACTAACACTTGATGCCCTTGCTGGCAAAGCAGCATCAGTTTTAACTTCACATCTTGCCGATGCAACTGGTTACGGTCGCATTGTTCGAAATGCAAGCAATGGTTTTGAAAAAATTGTTGAACACCGTGATGCATCCGAATCCGAATTACTTCTTACCGAAGTTAATTCCGGCGTCTACGCATTTGATGCAAAGTTACTGCGCGAAAGTCTTACGAAGTTAACGACAGATAACTCACAAGGTGAGCAGTACTTAACTGACGTCCTAGGCATCTTGCGAAGTGAAGGTCATGAAGTTTCTGCAGTTGCCACTTCAGAAGAAAACATCCTTGGTGTCAACGACCGTCGACAGCTTGCTGATGCCGGCGCAATTCTTCGGGACCGCATCAACAATGAGTGGATGATGGCTGGTGTAACCATGGTTGATCCAAATTCGGTTTGGATTGATCGCACTGCCGTTCTTGAATCTGATGTAACACTCTTGTCGAACGTCACAATCACTGGTGCCAGCACAATTCGTGGTGGCGCAACCATTGGCCCTGACTGTTCACTACATGACACCGTTGCTGACCATTGCGCAACCGTGATTCGCACAACTTCAAATGGCGCAGTAATTGGTGAAGGCGCGAACGTTGGACCGTACACCTACTTACGTCCTGGCACGGTTCTTGGAGCTGGCGCTAAAGCTGGCGGATTCGTCGAGATGAAGAATGCGAACCTTGGCGCGAATGCAAAAGTGCCTCACCTTTCATATGTTGGTGATGCCACGATTGGTGAAGGCACCAACATTGGCGCTGCCACAGTCTTCGTTAACTACGACGGTCAAGAAAAGCACCACACTCAAGTTGGCGACCATGTTCGCATTGGCAGCGACACCATGTTGGTTGCCCCGCTTGTCATTGGCGACGGTGCCTACACAGCTGCTGGTTCGGTTATTACTGAAGATGTTCCCGCTGGATCCATGGCAGTTGGCCGGGCTCGCCAGCGCAACATTGTCGACTGGGTGCTTCGACGTAGACCCGGTAGCGACTCGGCTAAGGCCGCACTGGCAGACTCATCCCATAAGAACTCCAAGTAAAGGAAACTAGATGACTGGCATCACGCAGAACAATGCAAAGCGGATGGTTCTTATCGCAGGCCGGTCACATCCTGAACTCGCACAAGCCGTAGCTGACAACCTTGGTGTTGAACTAGTTCCAACTCGCGCTTACAACTTTGCAAATGGCGAAATCTTTGTTCGCTTCGAAGAATCCATTCGTGGCTGCGACGTCTTTGTACTTCAGACTCACACAGCACCAGTTAATGAATGGATCATGGAGCACTTGCTTATGGTCGATGCCCTAAAGCGGGCTTCGGCAAAGCGAATCACAGTTGTAGCTCCGTTCTATGGTTACGCGCGCCAAGATAAAAAGCATGCAGGTCGCGAACCGATCTCAGCTCGTTTGATGGCAGACCTTTTTGCAACTGCTGGCGCAGACCGTTTGATGAGTGTGGACCTTCACACCGCGCAGATTCAAGGTTTCTTTGACGGACCAGTTGATCACTTGTTTGCGCTTCCGATTCTTGCCGCACACGTAGGTCGCACTGTTGATCGCGACAAGATCACCGTGGTATCTCCAGATGCTGGTCGTGTGCGTGTGGCGGAACGTTGGACTGACATTTTGAGCGCACCACTTGCGATCATGCACAAGCGTCGCGATCCAGATGTACCAAACGAAGCTAAGGTCCTTGAAGTAGTTGGTGACGTTAAGGGTCGCATCTGTGTTGTAGTTGACGACATGATCGATACCGGCGGCACCATCGTTAAGGCATCAGAAGCTTTGTTTGAAAACGGTGCATCCGATGTAATCGTTACTGCCACTCACGGAATTTTCTCATCACCTGCAGCCCAGCGTTTGCAGGATTCAGGTATTCGCGAAGTGATCGTGACTGACACGCTTCCGATTCCACCGGAAAATCAATTCGCAAACCTAACGATCCTTCCGATTGCGCCATTGCTGGCTCGAGCCATCAAGGAAGTATTTGATGAAGGTTCAGTTGCCAGCTTGTTCGACCACGTCGGAGTCTAAGAACTCCCGTTAAATCAAGGTCGTTTCAGTTAAGTAATCTCGCTCGTTTTGGCCTTGAGTGCTGACCTGGGCTAATCTAGGGATGCTCCTCGGCGAGGGCCCTAAAAAGCCGTAATCGACGAAGGTCCGTTGTGGAGCTATCCATAAATGACCTAGTACGAGGAGAAATAAATGAGTGACGCATTAGTCGCAGAAGCCCGTTCAGATTTTGGCAAGGGCGCATCACGTCGTCTTCGCCGTGACGGCAAAGTTCCAGCGGTGGTTTACGGGCACGGAATTGCTCCAATCCACATCGCCCTGGATGCACATACTTTGAGACTTACTCTTCGCAAGAAAGTAACTTCTCTTGAAATCGTTCTTAATGGAAAAACTGAAACCGTGGCACCACGCGATCTTCAGATTGATCCAGTAACTCGTGGTATCGAACACGTTGACTTGGTATACGTAACAGCTGCTGAAGCTGCAACGTTGGCTCGTGAAGCCGCTGAAACACATGCTCGTCAAGAAGCAGATGCAGCAGCAGCCATCGCACTGGCAGAGACAAAGGCTGCAGCTCGCGCTGAAGCTGATGCCGCTAGTGATGCACCAGCAGCTGAAGCAGGCGCAGATTCTGGCAGTGGCGAAGAAGCCAGCAGTGATGCACCTGCAGAGGAATCTGCAGAGTAATACCGTGTCAGAAAACGGCGCGTGGCTTGTAGTGGGACTCGGTAACCCGGGTCCCACTTACGCATCTACGCGCCACAATATCGGTGCCATGGTCATCGACGAACTGGTCTTGCAGAATTCAGAAAAGCTGACCAGACATAAACGAGCGCTGGCGGATGTATGCGAAACCCGCATCAATGGCGAACAAGTCGTTTTAGTTAAACCGCTTTCATACATGAATGAATCTGGTGGGCCAGTAAAAGCGCTTGCTAAGTTTTATAAAGTCTCTCCTGAGCAAATCATCGTG
>WLGZ01000014.1 GCA_009702945.1 Actinomycetota bacterium
CCTTGGACTGCAATGATTCCTTGCTTTAGATGATTATTCTCAATCACAATTCCAGCTGGTGCGATTTTTTCTAGATGCGCAACCACAGTGCTGGCGTTACCTGCATTTGGAATGAAGCGGACTTCTTCGTCGCTCACCAAATACACAATTAAATCGTCAATAACGCCGCCGGCGTCATTGCAAAGCATTGAATATTGAGCCTGACCTGGCTTAATGCGATCTAAATCGTTTGTGAAGACGCTATTTGCAAATGCGTAGGCGCCATTGCCCAAGATTCGAACCTTACCCATATGCGAAACATCAAAGATTCCAACTGCAGTTCGAACCGCAGTGTGCTCAGCAACTGTGCCGGCTGTGTATTCGATCGGCATATCCCAGCCACCGAAAGGACCCATCTTGGCGCCAAGGGATAAGTGCGTTTCATGTAAGGGGACTAAAGACATACTCAAACCGTACTAGTACCGTTTAGTCAGTACCACCCGAGCCATGTCGGCCAAAACCGACTTGGCTACTACCACCCGAGCCAAGCACTACTCACCTAGTCCACCCGGAGGCCTAAATGGCAATCACTGTTACCCCAACCGTTCCTTCACTCACTTACAAAACTGGCAACCCACTAACTTCCTATGTAAATGCCGTAGTGGTTGGTCTATCTAGTGATGGTCAGTTAACTGTGGTCTCAGACTCAATTCCAAAGTCAGCCGCAACCAAGATCGCTGCTGCTTTCAAGGAAGTTGGCGCGACTGGCGCGGTGGACGAAGTTACTCGAATCCCGGCTGGCGCATTCGCTGACGCAGAAGTTTTGGTTGGTGTGGGACTTGGAAGTATCAAGAATTCAATTTCACATGAACGATTGCGCCGAGCTTCCGGTAGTGCAGTGCGCAGTCTTGGTGGATTTAAGAAGGTTGCAATTGCGATTACTGCAGAAGGTCCCGCAGAAGCAGGTGCTCTCCTTGAAGGTGCTGCATTTGGATCGTATGCATTTACCGAACATCGCTCAGCCACTCTTAAGAAAGCAAAAGCGCCAGTTGCTTCAATTGCTTTGTTCACCGCGAAAACTCGCACGAGTGAATACCGTGATGCACTACATCGCGCTCAAGTTCTTTCCGAAGGTATTAATTTTGCTCGCAATTTAATTAATGCTTCACCTTTACATTTAGCACCTGCGGATTTGGCTCGCGAAGCTAAGGCATTTTTGGCTGGCACAAAGGTTAAAGTTGAAATTCTTGACGAGAAAGCTCTTGCTGCTGGTGGTTACGGTGGAATTTTAGGAGTGGGTCAAGGATCCACTCGCCCACCGCGCTTGATTCGCATGGAATATCGCCCAAAGGGTGCAACTAAGCACGTTGCATTGGTTGGTAAAGGAATCACTTTTGATACCGGCGGCATCTCACTTAAGCCACCAGCAAATATGCACCATATGAAAGATGACATGTCAGGCGCTGCTGCAGTTGTTTCTGCGATCCGAGCCATTGCAGATCTAGAACTTAATGTCTCAGTGACTGCGTATGCAGCCTGCGCCGAAAATATGCCTGGTGGCGGTGCGCAACGTCCTGGCGATGTAATCACAACTTATGGTGGTCGCACTATTGAAGTACTCAACACCGATGCTGAAGGTCGCCTTGTTATGTCCGATGCTTTGGTGCGAGCCGCTGAGGACAATCCAGATGTTGTTATTGACATTGCCACTTTGACAGGTGCTGCGGTAGTTGCATTGGGACACCGCACTGCTGGTGTTATGGGAGATGCTGAAGTTCGCGATGCAGTTAAGGCTGCGGCCGATCGCGCTGGTGAAGAATTCTGGCCGATGCCACTACCTGAAGAGCTTCGCCCTGAGCTGGATTCGCTGGTTGCGGACATCGCCAATGTTGGATCTCGCGAAGGTGGCATGCTTTCGGCTGGCTGGTTCCTGAAGGACTTCATTGCCGAAGGACTTCCTTGGGCCCACCTTGATATTGCAGGCCCAGCATTTAACCCGGGCAGCCCATGGGGTTACACCCATAAGGGTGGAGTCGGCTTTGGAATTCGGACCATGGTGGCATTTGCCGAGGATGTTATGGACGGAACTGCTGAGATCTAGGCCACTCTTTTAGACCCGGACTGACTTGGTTTTACTCCGCGTGAAAGACTTAAGGTAGCGTGGCAGCGCACTTAGGTTATTTGCGGAGGATTGATGCACGACATCGTAATCTTGGGTGGCGGAAGCGGCGGATATGCTTGCGCGTTACGGGCATCACAACTGGGTCTTTCAGTTGTTCTAATCGAGCAAGACAAACTGGGCGGCACCTGCTTACATCGTGGTTGCATTCCAACAAAGGCATTGCTCCACGCAGCCGAAGTTGCTGATACCGCTCGCGAAGGTGAGCACATTGGTGTGCACAGTACGTTTAATGGCATTGACATGACCAAAGTCAATGAATACAAAGACGGCGTTATTGGTCGACTTTACAAAGGTCTACAAGGTTTAGTTAAGAGTCGCGACATTACTTATGTCGAAGGTTCCGGAAAACTAGTGGCACCTAATGCTGTTGAAGTAAATGGTCAGCGCTACGAAGGCAAGAATATTGTTTTAGCAACCGGTTCGTTCGCCCGATCAATTCCAGGTTTAGAAATTTCTGGTCGAGTAATGACCAGTGATCAAGCTCTGCAAATTGATTATGTTCCACAAAGCGTAATCATTCTTGGTGGCGGAGTTATCGGAGTTGAATTCGCTTCCGTTTGGAAATCGTTCGGCGTCGATGTGACCATCATTGAAGGTCTACCAACACTTGTACCAGCTGAAGACGCTGCGGTTTCAAAGGCAATGGAACGCGCATATCGCAAGCGTGGAATTAATTTCAAGACTGGTGTTCGATTCCAGTCTGCAACTCAGGACGACAAGAGCGTGACTATCACCTTGGAATCTGGCGAAACCGTTTCTGCTGATTTGTTACTTGTAGCTGTTGGACGCGGACCTCGTACCGAGAATCTTGGCTATGAAGATCATGGTGTTGCTATGGATCGTGGCTTTGTATTAGCTAATGATCGCTTGGCCACAAATGTTGCCGGCGTTTTTGCAGTTGGCGACATCGTTCCGGGTTTACAACTTGCACATCGTGGATTCCAGCAGGGAATTTTCGTAGCTGAAGAAATTGCTGGGCTAGCCCCAGCCACAATCGATGAGCTGGGTATTCCTCGCGTTACATACAGTGAGCCAGAAATTGCCAGCATCGGCCTAACTGAAGCGCAAGCTAAGGATAAGTACGGCGACATTGAGGCTTACGAATACAACTTGGGCGGAAATGGCAAGAGCCAAATTTTGGGTACAACAGGCTTTATCAAGCTAATTCGCAAGAAGAGTGACGGAATTGTCGTTGGAGTTCACATGATTGGTGCCCGCGTTGGCGAACTAATTGGTGAAGCGCAATTGGTCTATAACTGGGAAGGAACTGCCGAAGATGTGGCTCCCCTGGTTCATGCGCATCCAACCCAAAACGAAGCAATGGGAGAAGCGTTCATGGCGTTGGCTGGCAAGCCGCTCCATGCCCACGCTTAACCGATAACCTTAAGACAACTAGAAAAAGGAGTAACGGCACAGTGGCCACTACGGTATCAATGCCCCAACTGGGCGAAAGCGTCACCGAAGGAACTGTTACTCGTTGGCTAAAAGCTGTCGGCGACACCGTAACTGCCGATGAACCATTACTAGAAGTTTCTACTGACAAAGTCGATACCGAAATTCCATCACCAGTTAGTGGAGTACTAACCGAAATCATTGCTGGCGAAGATGCTGTAGTTCTGGTTGGCGGCGCACTTGCGGTCATCTCTGAATCTGGTACACCGGCTGCTGCAGCTCCAGTCCAGGCGACAGTTGCCACTCCTGAACCAGTTGTTGACACTCCCGCTGCCCCTGCCCCGGTCGCCGAAGCGTCGACACCAGCACCGGCGGCGGCTGCACCAAGCGGTGGTCTTATCACGCCAGTTGTACTGCCTGCACTTGGTGAAAGTGTTACTGAAGGAACCGTTACTCGTTGGCTCAAGGCCATTGGAGATTCGGTTGCAGCAGATGAAGCGCTACTCGAAGTTTCAACCGACAAAGTCGATACCGAAATTCCATCACCAGTTGCTGGCATCTTGCTTGAGATCACAGTTGCTGAAGATGGCATAGCTCTAGTTGGTGGACAACTTGGCACAATCGGTGCGTTATCTGGAGCAACTCCTGCAGCAGCACCTGCTGCTGCGGCTCCAACCCCAGAACCAGTTGCGGCTTCCGTTCCTGCTTCTAATCCAGTTTCTGCTCCTGTTTCTGTTCCTGTTTCCGAAGCAACGTCATCGGTTCCGACGACGGCTTCGGCGCCAGTTAACAACAGCAATGCGTATGCCACTCCACTTGTTCGCAAGATTGCTGCTGAGCGTGGCGTGGATCTTTCAACTGTTGTCGGTACTGGCGTTGGCGGTCGAATCCGCAAGGAAGACATTGTTTCTGCGCCTGCAACACTTGCGCCGGTTGTAGTTAACGAAGCCCGTCCAGTTGAATCCAAGCCATTTGTTGCTCCTGCAGCTCCAGCTGCTGCGCCAAAGTCTGCAACACCAGCGGCTCCGGCAAGTGAGCTTCGGGGCCGAACTGAACCAATGACCAGACTTCGTAAAGTCATTGCCGAACGAATGGTTGAATCACTTCAAATTTCAGCGCAGTTAACTTCTGTTGTTGAAGTTGATGTGACTCGAATTTCTTCACTTCGCAATCGTTCAAAGGCTGCCTTTGAATCTCGCGAGGGCGTCAAGCTTTCCTTCTTGCCATTCTTTGCTAAGGCTGCCTGCGAAGCGCTAAAGCAATTCCCTAATGTGAACGCAACATTGGACCAAGAAGCCGGAACTGTTACTTACTTTGATGCTGAGCACATCGGCATCGCGGTAGACACTGAGCGCGGCTTACTTGTTCCAGTAATTCGGGATGCTGGTGACCTAAACATTGGTGGACTAGCTCGCAAAATCAATGACCTTGCAGAACGCACTCGCACCAATAAGTTGTCGCCTGACGAGTTAAGTGGTGGTACGTTCACAATCACAAATACTGGCTCTCGTGGTGCGCTATTTGATACCCCAATCATCAACCAGCCACAGGTTGCTATTTTGGGAACTGGCGCAGTTGTGAAGCGTCCGGTTGTCACTACAGATGACACCGGTGCTGACGTAATCTCGGTTCGCCAAATGGTTTATCTTGCATTGACTTACGATCATCGCCTAGTTGATGGTGCGGATGCTGCTCGCTTCTTGTCGGCCATCAAGGCTCGATTGGAAGAAGGCGCATTTGAAGCAGATCTTGGTCTCTAGTTTCAAGTCGCTCAATTCAAGATTTCGTAGCAAGGTAGAAATATGCGCATCGTAATTGGTGGTTCCTCGGGCCTAATTGGCACTGAATTAGTAGATTCTCTTCGCAAGGACGGTCACGAAGTACTTCGGCTAGTTCGCAGAAAGCCAACTGCATCTTCGGAAATCTACTGGAATCCCGCAGCTGGCGAACTGGACTTTGCCGAGTTGTCTGGTTGCAATGTGATTATCAATCTTGCTGGCGCTGGCGTTGGAGATAGTCGCTGGACCGACAAATACAAAGCGATGATCCTGTCATCACGAGTGGACTCTACTTCCCTGCTGGCAAAAGCCGCAGCTGAAGTTAAACCGGAAGTTTTCATTGCTGGTAGTGCCATCGGGTGGTATGGCGACACCGCTGATCGACAAGTTGATGAGACTAATCCGGCTGGGTCCGGCTTCCTTGCAGACGTTGTAGTGGCTTGGGAAAAAGCAGCTGAGCCAGCCACAGCTGCTGGCGTGCGAGTCGTAAACATCCGAACCGGATTGGTTGCTGCAAAGAATGGTGGCGCCTGGAGTCGATTACTTCCGATTTTCAAACTCGGTGCTGGCGGCAAACTTGGTTCTGGCAAACAGTATTGGTCATTTATCTCCATGCGCGATGAGATTGCTGCAATTAAGTTTCTAATTGCGAATCCAAAAATCAGTGGCCCCGTTAATCTCACGGCGCCTGAGCCAGCAACTAATGCTGAAGTTACTAAAGCCATGTCTAAAGTGTTTAACCGTCCCGCACTTTTACCAGTTCCAGCCTTTGCTTTGAAATCAATCCTTGGTGAGTTTTCTCAAGAGGTTCTAGGCAGTGCCCGCGTTATTCCTCGAGTTTTACTTGATGCCGGGTTTGTCTTCCAAGATCCAAACATCGAAAGCGCAATGCGCACTCTGGCCACTAAGTAAGTTTCATGATTGGCATTCCTTCCAAAACCGACGTTGTCATCATCGGCGCTGGCGTGGCTGGATTAGCCGCAGCTCGTCGACTTTCAATTGCTGGGCGAGAAGTTTGTGTAATTGATGCCAGTGATGAAATTGGCGGCCGAATCCGAACTGATCAAGTGGATGGACTTCTCTTAGATCGAGGCTTCCAGCTTTATAACCCTTCTTATTCGGAAGGAATTAGCGTTCTTGATTTGAAGGCTCTGGATGTTAAGAGTTTTTCACCTGGCGTAATAGTTTCCATTGATGGCCGGAACTACAAAATGGCTGACCCTAAACGCGAGCCAAGTTGGGCAATCGATAGTTTGCTGGCCCCGGTTGGAAAGATCTCTAGCAAAGTAAAGTTCGCTAAGTACGCAATCTCGTTGGCCTTAACCAAATCAGGTTCGAAAACCTACGATCAGCGAACTGATGCCTTTCTGCAGGCGAAGTTTGGTCGAGACTTAACCGATAAAGTTCTGCGCCCTTTTCTGGCTGGAGTTTTTCTTGAACCGGAACTTGCTACTTCAAAAAGATTCCTAGACATTGCCCTTAAGTCCTTTATTGCCGGCTCCCCTGGTGTTCCACGCGCAGGTATGCAGGCTATCCCCAGGCAATTAGCAACCCAGTTACCGAGCGGCAGCATTCACCTAAATGTGACGGCTCAAGCTGTTGCCAGCACCATGGTGCGCACAGATCGAGGTGACATTAGATGTCGATCTGTAGTTATAGCGACCAACGCTCGAAGCGCGGCACTTTTGATTCCAAGTCTCAAGGTTCCATCAAGCAACGCGGTAACTACTTGGTATCACCTTGCTGACTGTGCTGGATCTGAATTGACTGAAGGCAAAAGCACTTTAGTGATTGATGGCAAGAAGTTCAATGGGCCACTAGATGATCCATCACGTCCGCTTGTGAACACTGTTGTGATGACCAATAACGCGCCTTCTTATGCAACTAATGACCGAACTTTGATTTCTTCCTCTGCGCTAGGCGTTCACCCTTCAGCACAATCCGAACAGCAAGTACGTTCGCATCTTGCTGCGCTATACAAAGTGCCTACAAGTAATTGGACGCATGTTGCGACTTATCCAATTCCAGATGCGCTGCCAATGATGTCGGCGCCACATGACGTTGAGCAATCGGTTCGACTTTCCGATGGTGTCTACATTGCCGGTGACTATCGACAGGTGTCTTCAATCAATGGCGCTTTAGCTAGTGGTAGACGATCTGCTGAAGCGTTACTTACTGACGATCTTTAAGCCAAACTTCCTGGCTCGAGCACAGTCTCATTAACTTCGCCGGCAATAACTTCTACTCGGTAGGCCTTGGCCTTACTGTCAGCGGTATCAACCACAACTTCAACTGGATTCACGCCTTCGTAAACAACGGCTGCGTGGTCATCGGTTGCATATGAAAGTGGCAAAGTTCCACCAGAAACTAACGAATGTAAAAGTGGTCTGCGCTGGGCTTCAGTGTCGTAATGAACGCCATTTCCATACGGCAAAAGAGCTAAACCGTTAGTTACGGTTTCCAGTTTTGGTCCGAATGAATCAGTTGGGCCACCTACGTGCCAACAGATTGACCCAGCACTAACGCCACCTAGAACTACGCCACGGTTCCAAGCATCTTTTGCTGCTGCGTGGACTCCGTGTAATTGCCACAGTGCTAAAAGATTTGCCACCGATCCGCCACCGACCCAAACTAAATCGGCACGTCCAAAAGCTTCTTCGACTGGAACGTTGGGTTGTGTGAACAGAGCCAGGTGTTCTACGTCGACACCAAGACCTGAAACGGCCTGATAACTCGTTGCTAAGTAACCTGGGTTATCACCACTGGCCGTTAAAACGAATAAGACTCGTGGTCGAGTTTTGCCGGTCAGCTCAAGAGCCCGGTTAAAGATTTGCCCAGGCTTAACTACTCCCCAGCGATCGGTTTGAACAAACCCGCCGCTGGAGGCAACAATGTGGCGCTTGGTCAAACTTTTTCAACTTCCAACTTGGCGTCTTCTTCTAGCGGACCTTCACTCTTACCTAGCTTGCTTGGCCACCAAATCTTTGCGCCAATGTCATAAGAAAGTGCCGGCACTAAGAGACTTCGAACAATGATCGTGTCTAACAACACACCAAAGGCAACCGCAAAGCCAAGCTCAGCGAGGAATACCAGTGGCAAAGTTCCCAGCACCGCGAAAGTCGCAGCCAACACGACTCCAGCAGATGTAATAACTCCACCAGTTACTGTGAGCCCCTTTAGAATTCCTGGTCGAGTACCCAACTTCTTTGATTCTTCGCGGACTCGAGTCATCAAGAAAATGTTGTAATCGATACCGAGTGCCACAAGGAACACGAACGTGAAGAGAATAAATGATCCATCGGTTCCAGCAAAACCAAACAAGTGAGTGAATACCAAGTGGCTAATACCCAAGGTGGCACCGAATGAAATCACGGTTGTCAGAATCAAAAGCACTGGAGCAAAAATGCTTCGCAGTAGCACGGCCAGAATCACACCAATAACAAGAAGTGCAACCGGCAAGATCAAGTTTCGATCGTGCCTATTGGTTTCTTGAATGTCGAAGTTAACCGCAGTTGACCCACCAACCAACGCAGTTTCACTTGCGTCCTTAGCAGCTTCACGAATGCCAGGAATGTACCCCTGGGCTTCAACTGAGTCTGCTGGTTTATCAAGAGTGACTTCGATTTGAACTAGACCGTCAACTACTACTGGAGTTGGCTCTGGACCACCAGGAATAAATGGAGTTGTAGTTTGCTTAACTTCTACAACGCCTTCAGAATCTGACAACGCGGCGATTAATGCATCCTTGTCAGCCTCAGGTCCAATAACAATTGTTGGGTCGCCTGAGCCTGCCGGGAAATGTTCCGAAAGCTTTTCAAGACCAACAACTGAGTCAGGGTTGCCTGTGAATGCATCGGTCTGGGCTAATCCATCCGTCTTTAGTTGCGTAGCAAATGACATTGCGATCACTAAGAACAGACCTGTAACAATCCAAGTGGCTCGTGGCTTGCGGCCAACTAAACCAGCAACCTTTGACCATAGGCCTGAAAGTTTTTCATCTACATCATCATGCTTTGGACGTTTAGGCCAAAACACCCATCGACCCAAAAGCACCAAGATTGCCGGCAACATAGTGAGCATTATCAACTGCGCTGCCAATACACCGATCGCGGCAACTGGACCCAAGGAACGAACTGACTTTAAGTCTGAAAGACCCAGTACTAATAGACCTGAGATTACGGTTAGGCCAGATGCGACAATTGGTTCAACGACACCCTTCCAGGCAACCACCATGGCGTCGATGCGACTTTCATAGTGATGTAGTTCTTCTCGGTAGCGGGCAATTAATAACAGGGCATAGTCCGTCGCCGCACCAATAACCAATACCGACAAGATTCCTTGTGACTGACCATCTAGATCCAGGATGCCGTCCTTGGCCAGCAAGTACACAACGCCACCAGCAAGAGACAGCGCGATCACCGAACAGAACAGCGGAATAATCCAAAGCACTGGCGATCGGTAAACCACAATCAGAATCAGCGCAACAACGATCAAAGTAGTGCGCAAAAGATCAGTATCGATTGAGCCAAAGCTGTCAAACAAGTCAGCCAGGATTCCACCGATACCAGTTACATGTGATTCGAACCCAGGAACTTCGGAAGCTTGTGCGCGAATCGCTTTTACAACTTCCGGTAACGCAGGTTTTTCATTTTCAAGTGGCGTGGCGAGTGCATCATTGTCCAGTGGTATGGACATTAAAACAGCTAGACCGTCTTCTGATGGAATTGGGATTAACTGTGCGCCTTCTGCCAAGTAATCGCCAACTGTTTCATCAGTTCCAGGAACTGGAGCCGAGGCAACTGCAATGCCAAATTCACCAACGGCTGCAACTCCGGCAGCATCTGCTGGCCCAGTAAAGATAACCAGCGCTGGCAGAATTGAAGTGTCCTGGGAAGTGAATTTTGTTGCTAACTCAGATGCCTTGGTTGATTCGGCTGAGGATGGCAAGAAACCAGCATTGTCGTTTTGCTGAACGCTAGATAGCTTTCCAAACAGTGGGCCAGCCACACCGCTGATCGCAAACCAAGCAATGATTACAGCAATTGCGCCCCAAAGGATTTTTCTGCCCTTAGGAGAAGATTTAGTGGAGCGATGCGTGGTTTTTTCGGACATGCGGGTAAAGCCTTTGCAGTTGGGTGAATCTAGACCTTAAGTCTAATTCAGGTGTTCGAATCCGCCGATTTTGCCCCTATGTCTGAATTTGCTGGCTTTCCAGAGGACCTAGGCTTAAGCCGTGCACCTGGAAATCGATCGAATTGGACTTGATGGCAACGCCATCGAGTATCAAGCTGCGTGGGATTTGCAGCGCGAATTACATCGCGAAGTAGTGGCACGCAACTGCCCTGACACTGTCTTGTTACTCGAGCATCCGTCGGTTTATACCGCTGGTCGTCGCACCGAGGCTTTCGAACGACCAACCGATGGCACTCCAGTAGTTGACGTTGACCGTGGCGGCAAGATCACTTGGCACGGTCCGGGTCAATTGATTGGGTACCCGATCTTGCACTTACCTTCACCAATGGATGTTGTGTCACATGTTCGAAGACTTGAAGATGTGTTGATTGGAATTTGCAGTGATTTTGAATTAGAGACTGCGCGAATCAAAGGCCGCAGTGGCGTTTGGGTTTTAGATCCAATTGAAGATCGAAAAATTGCAGCTATTGGAGTTCGGGTTGCCCAAGGTGTCACAATGCACGGGTTCGCACTTAACTGCAACAACGATTTAGCTTGGTTTGATCGCATTGTGCCTTGCGGTATCCGTGATGCCGGCGTTACAACTTTGTCCAAAGAATTAGGTGCAGATATTTCGGTAACTGAAGTTGCCAACCGCGCAGAATTTCACCTGCAAAGAGTCTTTGGCACCCTTGCACAAGAACTATCTCGAAATGTATCCATCGATGCCTAGATTCGTAGCGTTCACCCTAAAGATAATTGCCATCGTTTTCGCCCCGGTTGCCATAGTTGGATTAATCGTTTCAAAGCAAGCAGTATCTGGCGATCAGTATGTTGCAGTGTTAGAAATTTTGGGATCAAGTTCGGCGCCAGGAGCAATTGAAGTCTTTGGTACTGATATTCAAACTCTGTCTTCTTTGCTCAACTTCTTTGAAGCCTGGAGTTTGCCAGCATTGATTGCAATAGTTGCTCTGGGAATCATCGGGTTGGCTTTGAGTAGGGACAAACTCCGAGCGACTTGGCACATCTGTTTGGGTTTGTTCTTTTCCTTTGGGCTTTGGGCGGTGCTGCTTACTAGAAGCCAGCAAGCCTTTACCGAATTCATCGGATCAAACATTTCTGATTTGTCAGGGATTGTGATTGCGGCTTATCTGTCTGAGTTGAGTGCAAAGTTACTGAATCTAATTGGACTATTAGCACTGTTGTTTGGAGCGCTAGGTTTGATCTTCTGGTTCGCCGTGAATAGACGCAAAGCGCGCTCCAGTTAAGCCCTCAACTAGACTGCCTATTGTGAGCACGCCATACCTGGATCAGCCTGAGGGTAAGACTGATGGTCCCAAAATGCTGCGGATTGAAGCTCGAAACTCCCTTGTGCCAATTGAGCGCAAGCCGGAATGGATTAAGACCAAACTAAAAACTGGACCTGAGTACACCCAAATCATGGACTTAGTTAAGTCCGAAGGTCTTCATACCGTTTGCCAAGAAGCTGGCTGCCCAAACATCTTTGAGTGCTGGGAAGATCGCGAAGCAACTTTTCTAATCGGTGGTGACCAATGCACTAGGCGTTGTGACTTCTGTCAGATTGATACTGGAAAGCCAGTTGATCTTGATCGCGATGAACCTCGAAGAGTTGCTGAGTCTGTCAAAGCTATGCAGTTGCGTTACGCAACCGTAACTGGTGTAGCTCGCGATGATCTGCCAGATGGTGGCGCTTGGCTGTACGCCGAAACGATTCGACAAATTCATGAAGTAGTTCCAGGTTGTGGCGTTGAAATGCTTGCCCCCGACTTCGATGGCAAACCAGATTTACTTCAAGAAGTTTTCGAATCAAGACCTGAAGTTTTTGCGCACAACATTGAAACTGTTCCCCGCATCTTCAAGCGAATTCGACCAGGATTCAAATATGAAAAATCTCTAGGTGTTATTTCCGCAGCGCGAGATTTTGGATTGGTAACTAAAAGCAACTTAATCCTTGGTATGGGTGAGGAAATTGCTGAAGTGCACCAAGCTCTCTCGGATCTTCATGAAGCTGGCTGTGACTTGGTGACCATCACTCAATACCTTCGACCATCGCTGCGGCACCATCCAGTTGATCGCTGGGTTCGGCCAGAGGAATTTGTGGAATTGGCCAAAGTCGCCGAAGAAATCGGATTTGCTGGAGTACTCAGTGGCCCGCTAGTCAGATC
>WLGZ01000140.1 GCA_009702945.1 Actinomycetota bacterium
CAGCAGCACAAAGACTAAAGTTTCTTGGATTGCTGATACCGCAAATCCAGCGCCAGTAACTGCGCACTATTACCGAGTCTCAACAAATGCAGGCAGCACCTGGAGTCCTTGGGCGCTTTCGAAAGATCCGTCGTTTTCAGCAACTTGGAATTTGAACAGTTCGTACTTAGTAGAAGTTAAGTCAGCTAACGCCCTTGGTGAATCTGCCGTAACGAGTGCGAGTTACAAAGTTGCAAAGTTTGCGCCACCACTTCCTGCCGCAGTCACTGCTGTGAACTACAAACGTCTTAGCAAAAATCGTGTAACTGTTTCCTGGACCCCAGCAGCAACTGAGTATGCATCAAGTGGTTACTACTACCGCGTTGCGAAAAACGGTGGCAAGTATGGCAAGTGGACTAAGTCTTCGGGAATGAAAACTGCTGTGACTTTGAGTAAGTGGAAGAAGAATCAGACTTACAAGATCCAAGTGAAGACTCGAAACGTCTCGGGCTACTCACCAACTGTCACTTCTTCCTACACTGCGCGATAGCCTCAAAGCCGTGTTTGCAGAACTTCAAAAGTGTGTTCGTGGCCGTGGCCCGTCACCAATCGTTACTTGGCTCAGCGACATTGGTCGGATCGAACTTTCCGCGATCACCTTTAACAATGCAATAAGCAAAGCTAGTAACTTTTTAGTCGACGGTCTGGAACTTGAAGAAGATGCCACTGTCAGTATTTCGCTGGGTAACCACTGGCAGGCGCCAGTTTGGTTTGGCGTTGCCCTAAATACCGGGTTAACAATTGTTGACCGCGAGCCAGCAATAACTTTTGGTACGAATTCCGTGGCCAAAACTTGGCAAGGTTCCCCTGAAGAGTTTGTTGTTGTTAGTCGAGATCCATTTGGTATGCCAGAAAAAGACATCGCAGCAGGATTCATCAACGGCTCAGCAGAAGTTAGAAACTTCGGTGATTTCTTTTCGCCCAGATGGCCAGTGGCTTCAGATCACAATGCAGTTGCGATTGACTCTGGTGAATTCACTTGGTTTCAGCTAATGCAGCGCGCGCAAGAGTTAGCGGATGCTAACGGATTAGAGTCTGGCCAAAGTTATGGCTTGCACGGATCATCAGATTTGATCATCACGATTGCATTTCAAGTTGTTCTGCCTGTTGCGTTCGGTCACTCAGTAGTTTTAATTGACCAGGCAAACCCTGACCTTGATGCCATTAAGAAACAAGAAAAACTAGAACAGATTGTGCTGCTCGGCTGATTCAAAGCCATCGATAGTTAGGCTAGGAAAATGTTAGAAGCGATTTTGTTAGTTGGCGGACAGGGCACACGCCTGCGTCCACTAACTATCTCAACCCCAAAGCCAATGCTGCCAGTTGCTGGCTATGCCTGCACTGAACACCAAATCGCGCTGGCTAAGCAGGCTGGCGTTGGCCGAATTGTGATGGGCACTTCGTATCGCGCGGAAGTTTTCGAAGAACACTTTGGTCATGGCGAAAAAGTTGGCGTGGAATTGGTTTATGCGGTTGAGGATGAACCGCTTGGCACCGGTGGCGCGATTCGAAATGCAGCAGCGCATTTAACTTGTGGCCCAAATGATCCTGTTGTGGTTTTCAACGGTGATGTTTTAACTGGCCTAGACATTGCAGGCCTAGTTCAGAAATGGCGCGATGCGGATGCTGATGTCGCTTTGTATTTAACTCGCGTGGAAGATCCGCGCGCTTATGGTTTGGTGCCGACAGATGCTAACGGTCGAGTTTTAGAGTTCTTAGAAAAGCCAACGACACCAGAAGAGATCGTGACCGATCAAATCAATGCCGGTTACTATATCTTTAAGCGCTCCGTAATCGATTCGATTCCAAGTGATCGCCCAGTTTCTGTTGAACGCGAAACTTTTCCAGAATTACTTGCAGCTGATCGCATGGTGATCGGCGTTGTTGATGATGGCTATTGGTTAGACCTGGGAACTCCGCTTGCCTTCGCAAAGGGCTCAGCAGATTTAGTTCGAGGAATTGCGCCTTCTCCGTTGTTAACTGGTCGAACTGGTGAGGCCTTAATTGAACCAACTGCAAAAGTCGATAGCAGCGCATCTATTACTGGCGGAACTTACATCGGTCACAACGCAGTCGTTGGTGCAGGCGCTGTAATTATTGGAAGTGTGATTTTTGCTGATGTTGAAGTCGGCAGCGGAACCCAGATTACAAACTCAATTGTCAGCACGGCAGCAAAGATTTCAAGTGACTGCCAAATCGTTGACACAGTTATTGCAGAACGGGCTCAAATTAATGCTGGAGCAAGCCTAGAACCTGGAACTTTAGTGTTTCCAGACGAAAGCGTTAATTAACTTTCGGTTTCGCCTTTTTCGTCCATCTCGGCAAGGTATTGCTCAAAGCTCGCGGCCAACTCGTCGCCACTGACCATGCTGCCATCAGAGCCTGCAGTTAACTCACGACGAGTTTCCATCATTGAGTCATGCTGCTGTTCAAGGGATGCAACAACTTCGCGGTTCTCGTCGATCGAAAGAATCTGCTTGTCGATGTCAGCATCCATTTCGGCTGCTGCAGTGCGCAGGGTGTCGCGTGGCAAAACTAAACCAGTACTCAGTGCAATCTGATCCAACAACGCAAGTGCTGCTTTTGGATAGTCGCCACCTGATAAGTAATGCGGAACGTGAGCCGCGTAACCCATGGCTGGCAACTTTGCTTTTTGCGCTTCAAGTTCAATCAGCGCTGGCAAACTGCCTGGAATTTCAACTTGGCCAACCCATGGCTGATGAATACCAATTAGTTCTGGATCAGATGAGTGCGCAGTGATTTCGACTGGGCGAGTGTGTGGTGCTGGCCATGGAATTGCGTGCATGCCTACGGTTAAGCGAACGCCGTATTCACGGATCAATTCGATGACGCTGCGCACAACGCTTTGCCAACCAAGATCTGGTTCAACACCGTGCAGCAATAAGAAGGTCTGACCTTCGCCATCAGTGACTTCGGAAAGCGTGATGTGAGGCAAGTCCATTGATTCGTAATGATCTGAATCGAAGATAGTTTTTGGACGACGACCGCGGTAGTCGTAAAGCGAATCGATGTGGAAGTAAGCCACTGGTCGATTCTTCATGGTGTCCAAGATGTGTGCCACAGCCAGGCGGCCACCGCCACCGGCATCCATGAATCCAGTTAGTCCATGAATTAGGACAATTCCAGATTCCACGCCACCATCAATTTGGTCAGCAGGCGGCACGACAACTGTGTAGAGGTCGCGAGCTGGATACATTGTTTCTCCTAATGGTTCTTGCTATTTCTATTGTCGCTCATATGGGGGACTATTTCATTCCAAGATCACCAAGGGCGTAATGGTTGATAAGGAACCTCGAATTCTAGAAAGGCCTCAAAATCCGCTAAGATCGGGGAATTGCCGAAAGGCAAGGTAGGGCCTTTAGCTCAGTTGGTAGAGCAACGGACTTTTAATCCGTGGGTCGACGGTTCGAGCCCGTCAGGGCCCACA
>WLGZ01000141.1 GCA_009702945.1 Actinomycetota bacterium
CCTGATGGCGGTCTAACTTGGGAGTTCACTCTTAAGGACGGCATGAAGTGGGAAGACGGCAAGGATGTAACTTGTGAAGATTTCAAGTATGGCATCTCTCGCACCTTCGCAACCGACATCATTACTGATGGTCCTGCTTACGCAATGTCAATGCTTAATGTCACTGACTACAAGGGTCCATATGTAGATGACGCTGCTGGTCAGGCATCATTTGACGCAGCTGTTGTTTGTGAAGGCAACAAGATTACTTTCAATCTTGCAAAGCCTGCATCTGACTTCAACTACGCAGTTACCTTAAGTGCATTCGCTGCAGTTCGTGAAGATGCTGACACCGGTGAAACTTATGATGACAACGTATTGTCAAACGGCCCATACAAGATCGAGTCCTACGTAAAGAAGGACAAGCTTGTCTTGGTTCGCAACGAAAACTGGGATCCAGCAACGGATACCTTCCGTAGCGCACTCCCAGATCGCATTGAGTACGTATTCGCAGTTCCTGCTGCAGTTATCACAGAACGTTTGATGGCTGATGCTGGCGATGACCAGATGGCAATCTCTCCAGATAGTGTTGACTCAGCAAAGCTTGCAGTCGTATTTTCTGATGCCAAGTATGAAAAGCGTCGCTACAACGAACTAGATCCATACGTTCGTTACTACGCAATCAACACCAAGAAGGTTCCAAACGTTAAGCATCGTCAAGCAATCCTTGCCGCTGTAAACCGTGACGAACTTCGCACAATTGCTGGTGGCGAGTACGCCGGTGACTATGCAGATGGTGTCGTAAAGCCAAACATCGGTGCTGACTATGCACCAACTGGCTTGTGGGATGGCCTACTAGGCGAAGCAGTTCCAGCAGAAGGTAACCCAGAGTTAGCACTTAAGTTAATTGCTGATTCCGGCGAACCATTCCCTCAGCCATTTGTAATTGACTATGGCCAGAGTGAAACCAATGACAAGGCTGCAGCATCACTTGTTGCTTCTCTTGCAAAGGGTGGCATTGTTGCCACACTTAACCCACTAGAACCAGGCGCTTACTACGGCGTTGTTCTTGATCCAGAAAAGCAGGGCTCAATGTCTGCTGCTGGCTGGGGTCCAGACTGGTCAAATGCATCAACAGTTCTTCCAGAATTGTTTGCTGCAAATGGTGGATTCAACCTTTCGCAGTGGGATGACGAAGCCTTCTTGGCTGAATCAGATGCCGCAAAGGTAATCACCGATCGCGCAGAACAAGCTAAGGCTTGGCAGGCACTAAGCAAGAAGTCCATGGAATTGGGCCTTGCTTTACCTACCCGCTTTGGTAAGGAACAGCGCATTCATGGCTCAAAGGTTAGCGGTGCCTACATTTGGGGACCGTACGGCTCTTGGCCATACGCAGCACTATCAGTTAACTAGTTAACTAACGTTGGCGTCTGCGGGCGAACTTCGGTTTGCCCGCAGACTGCCATCGTAAATTTCAACCCGACACAGAAAGGTAGATGATGTTCCCTTACATCGTGCGACGAGTTTTTGTCATGATTCTTATGTTGACAATCTTGAGCATCATCACTTTCTTGCTGTTTAACGCCGTGCCAACAGATCCTGCAATGTTGACTTGTGGCAAAGTTTGCACGCCAGAAATTGTCGCAGCCAATCGAATCAGACTTGGTCTAGATCAGCCTTTATATGTTCAGTACATCGACTGGATTAAGGGCATTTTTGTTGGACGCACCTTTGGAAGCGGTTCAGCCACATTTGAATGTTCGACACCATGCTTGGGTTACTCATTCCGCAATGGCGAAGAAGTCACAACCATGATTGTTGATGCACTTCCAGTAACCATGTACTTGGCTCTAGGAGCGTTCACCCTTTGGATGCTCGTTGGAATTTCAGCCGGAATCGTTGCTGCAAAGAATCATGGAAAATGGCAAGACCGAACCATCATGGGTATCTCATTAATTGGATATTCGCTCCCAGTTTTCTTCGTTGGTTTACTACTTTTGGTATTCGTAATCGTGCGCTGGAATCTGTTGCCGTATCCAGATTATGAATCACCATTTGTTGACCCAGTTGCTTTCTTTCAGACCATGCTTTTGCCTTGGGTAACTCTGGCAATTCTTTATGCGGCTTATTACGCCCGACTTACTCGCTCCCAGATGCTAGAAACTATGGGCGAGGATTACATTCGCACCGCGAGAGCTAAGGGACTTTCCGAGCGGGTAGTTTTCCGCAAGCATGCTTTCCGGGCCGGTTTAACTCCAATTGTTACTTCAGCTGGTTTAGATCTTGCTGGCTTACTTGGTGGCGCAGTTATTACGGAATACATTTTCAGCTTGCCAGGACTAGGAAGATTGGCGATTGGTGCTGTAACGGAATACGACTTACCAACAATCACAGCAACCGTGCTTGTCGCTGCTGTGTTCGTAATCGTTGCAAATCTAGTAGTTGACATTCTTTATGCCGCAATCGATCCTCGGGTGCGCCTGACATGACAAACGTGATTTTGGAAGTTAAGAACTTAAATGTTGAGTTCACAACCGACGACGGTATCGTCCATGCAGTTAACGATGTTTCGTACACCGTAGAACGTGGCAAGACTTTAGCAATCGTCGGTGAATCCGGTTCAGGTAAAAGCGTTTCCAGTCTGGCTGTGATGGGACTCCTAACAGCGTCTAACTCAAAAATTACCGGTGAAGTATTTTTCAATGGCAAAGAGCTAGTTAGGGCTGATCCAGAAGAAGTTCGTAGCCTTCGCGGTGATGAAATGGCCATGATTTTCCAAGATCCGCTAAGCGCGCTACATCCGTATTACACAATTGGTGATCAATTAGCCGAAGCAGTTTTAGTACACAACAAGGTAAAGGAATCAGAAGCCCGTTCCCGCGCTGCTGAGATGCTCACAAAAGTTGGTATTCCATCAGTTGAGCAACGTATGGATGAATACCCACATCAACTTTCTGGCGGTATGCGCCAACGTGTAATGATCGCAATGGCATTGATCAATGGTCCAGAGCTTTTGATTGCTGATGAACCGACGACTGCTCTGGACGTTACGGTGCAAGCGCAGATTTTAGATTTGTTGCGAGAGTTGCAAAAAGAATTTGGGACCGCAATCGTTTTGATCACCCATGATCTAGGTGTGGTTGCTGATCTAGCCGATGAAGTATTGGTTATGTATGGCGGCAGCGCAGTTGAGCATGCACCAGTTCGCGAAATCTTCTACGAACCACAAATGCCTTATACCTGGGGTTTGCTTGCCTCTATCCCACAGATTTCGGCAAAGAAGGAACAGCTTGATCCAATCCCAGGTTCACCACCCTCGCTACTTAACCTCCCTAACGGCTGTGTGTTTGCGCCACGTTGCACGTTTAAGGGTCAAGTGCCTGGAGATGCGTGCGCCAACCAATTCCCAGACTTGCTGGCAGTTTCTGCAGACCATGAAGCTCGGTGCCATTTATCGGAATCGCAGCGCACTGCAATTCGATCTGAACGCAAGATTGGCA
>WLGZ01000142.1 GCA_009702945.1 Actinomycetota bacterium
AAAGCAGTAATCGCTAACATTCCAGTTACTGGCCAAGAAGTAATTTCATGCGGCGATGCGATGGCAAAAACTGCACAGATAGTTGCGCCAATTGTTAGTTGTGTTGCAACAGCACTTATTGGATCTAGGTTTAATGGCGTGACATGTTTACGAGTCCAAATTGCAGAGAAGGCATATCCGATCGTGCAAAGTGCGCAGGCTGTGTAGGCCAGCCAGTTGGTTTGAAAGTTAACGTCCCAAACTCCAAGCAAAACAAGTAGACCTAAGAATCCCAAAAGTAAGCCACCAACCCGAAATGGGTTTAGCTTTTCTTCCGGCAACATAAGTACTGCCAAAATCGCGGTCCAAAGCGGCATTGTTGAATTAAGTAATCCAGCGGCGATAGATGAAATGTGATGGATAGCCCAAGCAAAAATTGCGAACGGAATAACTTGCGCCATAACTGTGATTAGAGCCAGATGCTTTATGGCTGGACCAGTAACAATAAACTTCCGTCTCGTCACCAGCACAATGATGATCAGTGCGAGTGCGCCAAATCCCATACGAGCAAAAGTCTGTTCGTATGGATCAAGAAAACTGCTGGCGACCTTAATGAAGAAGAACGAGAATCCCCAGATAGTTGTGAGCGCCAGCCAAAGTGCAAGCCAACCTTTAGTGGGGGAAGAGGAAGGATTCACTTGTCCATCTTGTCGTAGCCCTCAATACCACTTGATGTGACACCCCGAGGTGGGGGGTGACAGTAAATTGAGAGGGTCAAGGCTTAGCATTGGGGATGTGAATGAAGTTGCGCGTGCCCTCTCTGCAGATAACTCTGGTGTACTCCCAGAGCGTGATCAGCAGATCCTAGAATTCGAACGCCAGTGGTGGAAGTTTGCCGGCGCAAAAGAACAGGCAATCCGCGAACAGTTCGATATGTCAGCAACTCGTTACTACCAAGTTTTGAACGCCCTTATTGATCAACCAGAAGCTCTTGCATTTGACCCAATGTTGGTCAAGCGCCTCCAGCGTATGCGCGCTGCTCGCCAAAGAGCACGTTCAGCTCGTCGCCTGGGTATCGAACTTAAGAATTAGGTTGTTGCCATGTCTGGCCCACAAACCTTTCACCAAAAAGTAACTATCCCGCTAGTGGTAATTCTGGCCACAGTTGGCGGACTATTTCTTGTTGGTACTCAACTAATGAATTTGAATTCAACACCAGTGGCTGAAGAACCGGTTGTTGAGGCAAGCGTTTCAGCCGCGCCAATTAATCCAGTCCCAGCACCAAGTACTGATGCATCAGTTGATCCAAACCTTGATGTCAACGGCCGACTTCCTGTGATTGTTCTTAATGGAACAGACACAGCCGGACTTGCAAAATCAATGAGCGATGATCTGCACGATGCCGATTGGGTTGTGGAGGCAACTGGTAACTGGGAGGGTCAGCCGGTATTGGAGACCACCATTTTTTATCCTGCAGATGGCTTAAGTTCTGCAGAGGAACTGGCCACTCAAACTGGTGGCACCCTGGTTGAAGCAACGCCTGACATGAGTCAGACGGCTTTAACTCTGGTAATTATTCAATAACTACCTGCCCGGTATCAGTACTTGATACGTGAGATTGCTTTTTCTACGCACACTGGTACAGTTTTTCCACGGACGCGGAAACGCTCCAAAAAACTAAATACACCTCATCCAGAGGGGCAGAGGGAACGGCCCGTTGAAGCCCCGGCAACCACCGCAGAACCGTTAAGGCCTTGCGACACGGTGCCAATTCCGACTAAAGACAGCTTGCTGTTTTTAGTACAGATGACGAAAGGCTTCCAGCTCAATGTCTGTAACACTCGAAAGAATCGATACTGCGCCATTTGGTGCAGCAACTCATCTTGTCTGTCGCGCTTGCGGTGCTCATGCAAAACTTGGCGCGGATTATTCCTGTTGGGAATGTTTTGGCCCACTTGAAGTTGCATATGACTTTGGAACAGTAACGAGAGAACAGATCCAATCGGGTCCGTTCTCTTTGTGGCGTTATGCGCCATTGTTACCAGTTCCAGCAAACATTGCCGAGTCCCGGAATCTAGCTCCTGGAATGACACGGCTTCATCGCGCGGACAACTTGGCAAAGGCGCTGGGCATCACTGGAACGCTTTGGGTTAAAGATGACAGTGGTAATCCAACTCACTCATTCAAGGACCGCGTAGTTGCAGTAGCACAAAGTGCGGGCATTCAACTTGGCTTCAACACTTTGGCTTGCGCCTCGACTGGAAACCTTGCTCATGCAGTGGCTGCAGCTGCAGCACGAGCAGGACAAAAGTCAGTCGTATTAGTTCCTTCGAATTTGGAACAACACAAGATTCAAGCAACTGCTGCTTACAACGGTCACGTAATTGGTATCGAAGGAAACTACGACGACGTTAACCGCCTTTGCGGCGAGTTAATCGGCGAAGAAGTTTCTGCCGACTGGGGATTTGTAAATGTAAACCTTCGTCCGTACTACGCCGAAGGATCTAAAACTGTTGGCTATGAAATTGCCGAACAACTCGGTTGGAGACTTCCGGACCAAGTTGTGATTCCAGTTGCATCTGGAGCGCTTCTTACCAAGGTAGATAAAGGCTGGCGCGAATTTGTAGAACTAGGTTTAGTTGAAAGCAAACCATGGCGAGTATTTGGTGCGCAAGCAACTGGTTGCAATCCAGTTTCAACTGCTTGGGCAGAAGGCAACGAAGTTGTGCGGCCAGTAAAGCCAGACACCATTGCCAAGTCATTAGCAATTGGAAATCCAGCTGACGGTCCTTACGCATTAGATGCAGTGCGCCGAACCAATGGCGCCGTTGGCGATGTCACTGATGCCGAAGTAGTAGAAGGCATCCGCCTGCTTGCTGAATGCGAAGGCATTTTTGGCGAGACTTCAGGTGGAGTAACAGTTGCAGTAACCCGCAAGCTACTTGCTGAAGGCCTGCTTGATCCAACCGCTGAGACCGTAATCGTTAATACCGGCGAAGGTCTAAAAACTCTTGATGCTGTGGCAACCGGAAATGGTTTCTCAGCAACAATCTCTCCAAATGTTGAATCCGTTGCAAAAGTTATCGAAGGTGCCTAATGAGCGTTACAGTCCGAATTCCAACAATCCTTCGGGCCTACGTGTCCGATCAATCAACTGTCGAAGTTGATCCAAGCCCAGAAACCTTGCAAGGTGTCCTTGATGCCCTAGAGGCAATGGCACCTGGAATCTTGCAGCGAGTGATTTCTGATACTGGCGAATTGCGACGCTTTGTAAATGTATATGTGAACGATGATGATGTTCGTTTCCTTGAAGGGCTAAATAGCCCAACTGCTGCAGGAGTTACAGTTTCGATTGTCCCTGCAGTTGCCGGGGGATAAAGCTCGATTATTCGACTGCCAATTTAGGTAAAAACTGATAGTTATCGGCGTTTTTCAACAAAGTGGCAAATACCTTGTGCTTATGTGCCGTAGAGTTAATTTTGGTCGAAGGCAAGCTTTTC
>WLGZ01000143.1 GCA_009702945.1 Actinomycetota bacterium
AGTGAAAAGTTGGAATGAAGTAGCAGTTCTTTTGCGTGAAAAGAAGAATGCCCAGTATTACGTCAATGCACTTGAGGCCAAGGGAATACCAGTACAGGTTGTTGATCCAGGTGCGCTAGTAAATCTGCCGGAAGTTCGCGAAGTCGTTAGCTACCTAGAAGCAATTTACGATCCAACTGCTAATACTGCGCTTGCCAGAATATTGCTCAGCCCGCGCTGGCAAATTGGATCTCGCGATCTGGCAATTCTTGGCCGACATGCTTCGGAATTGGTTCGCGTTGATGTCACACCAGAAATGCCAATTGACGTTCAACTCGATCACATTGTTTCGGCAGTTGATAAGTCCCAACGCGTCAGTCTGCTCGATGCCCTAGAACTAGTTGGTGAAGACGAGTCTTTACCTTATTCGCCTGAGGCTAGAGTTCGGCTAGTTGAATTGGCATCACAACTTCGCATGCTACGAAAGTTTTGTAATGAGTCGGCAATTGATTTAATCTCACGCATCATTCGAGTAACTGGAATTGGCATTGAAGCCATGGTGGTCAATTCCCCAGAAGGTTCAACGCACTTTGATCGACTAGCGGCCTTGATTGATTTAGCTGGAAACTTTAGAAATCTTGAAGGGGACTCAAGCGTTGGTGCGTTCTTGGAATATTTGCGCACTGGACAAAGATTCAATTCACTTGTCGAAGCCGATGTCACACTCAGTGACAATGCAGTAATTGTGATGTCGATTCACAAATCCAAGGGCTTGGAGTTTCCAATCGTGGTAGTTCCAGATCTCACGGTTGGTGTCTTCCCATCCACACCTAAAGATCGGCATTGGCCAAAGAATGCTTTTCGCATTCCATCGGACGCCCTTGGCGCGCCAATTAATCCGTTGTTGCCAGAATTCCCAGGTCCGGTTGGACCTCGTGGTGTGGACTTCAAGGCATTCACAACTGCTGCTGGCGAGCTGGCCACAATTGATGAACGTCGGTTGGCCTACGTCGCCATTACCCGTGCGGAACAAAAAGTTATTGCCAGCGGATCTTGGTGGGGTCCAACGCAATCAAAGCTGCGCGGACCAAGCGCCTTCTTGATCGACTTACATGAAGGTGCCACTCAGCCAGATGTTTGGACTGAAACTCCAGACCCAGATGCAACTAATCCGTTACTAGCTGATGTGCACTATTTAACTTGGCCAGTTCAAGTTGATTCCACTCAGCGACAGGCAATCCAGCACGAAGCGCAACTTGTTAAGTCTGCTGCGCTTGAGTTGCATAATCAATCAGGACTGAGTGATCAAGAGATTGCTTTGGTTGAGTCATGGCAACAAGATATCGACGCTTTGGTTTTGCAAGCCAGCCAGTACGAATCTGTTGAGAGATTGGTTCGACTTCCTGCCTCGCTATCGGCTAGCCAGTTAATAGCTTTGAATACCAATGAAGAAGTTTTCTTGAAATCACTAGTTCGACCAATGCCACGCCAACCATCAAGTGCGGCAGATCGAGGAACTACCTTCCATTCTTGGGTGGAAACTTTTTATGGTCGTCGGACTTTGATTGATACTGAGATGCTCGCCGGCGCGATGGATGACGAAATCTATTCAGATGAACAACTTCAAGCACTTAAGTCAGCATTTGAATCGGGCCCATTCGTGGATCGAAACCCAGCTTCACTTGAACTCCCATTTGCGTTAGTACTGGGAGGGCGAACGCTACGTGGTCGAATGGACGCTTTGTTCACAGGCACATTGGACGATCCTTCGGCAAAAGACCGTTGGCTCGTGGTTGATTGGAAAACTGGAAAACCTGGATCAGCTAATGATTTGCAGTTATCCATCTACCGACAAGCAGCAGCCCTAACACTGGGTGTTAATCCAGATCAGATTCAAGCAGTCTTTTACTACGTGGCAGATCAAGAAGTAACTTCGCCGACAAACTTATTGTCACTTGAAGAGTTAGCGGAACTTATTTCGTAACTTCGACTACAAGTGCGCAGTGATCGCTAATTGGTAACTGCAATACTTCAGCTGATTCCTGAGCTTGCTTAATTGATACTTCACTCAATCCTCGAGCGATGATGTGATCGAATTGAATTCGTGGCTTAAAAGTTGGATACGTTGGCAACTCGGCAAGACTGTCCCAACGCGAAACAAGCTTGGCAAGTTTTCCTGGCAGATTAAAGTCACCAAATATCAGGACTGGATTCTTCCGCTCGCTTAGCTGCTTTGTAAGTTGGCGAAGTTGCTTAACGTTAAAGCCAGGAACAAAACTCAAGTGAGTTGTTGCAACTGTCAAAATGCCAAGTGGAGTTTCAACATCAGCAATGATCGCTACCCGTGGCTCATCGGCAACCTTAATCATTCGAGGCCGTGGATTACTTGGCACTAGAAGTGGCAACGAAATTGGCGCTGCTTTAAATCGCAGGACTTCAATGTTTGAGATTGGATAACGCGAGGCTAAGCCAACGCCGTAATGCGGTTGTTCCTGACCGGACTTGGGATGTTCATGCGAGTGAATATGAGAGTCAGTTGCACCTTCCCAGGATTCGCCAGGTGTGCCAGTAATTGCTGGAGCAAAAACCCAATAGGGAAGTCCCATGGCATCGGCAACAATCTTTGTTTGGTGTTCATTGTTACTTCGCTCTTGATGTCTATCTACCTCTTGCAAACCGATCAGATCGGCAGTTATTGAACTTGCAACCTGCGCCAGGCTAGGGGCCTCCAGTGGATCTACCAAGGCGATTCCATGTAGCAAATTCCACGTAACAACTCTCATATCTGCAGACTATGCGCAAGCGCGTAAGATCGCTATTTGTGGACTCCTTAATGAACGATTTACCGTTAGCGCGATTCACTGTTGATCGCTTGGCGGAATTGCGGGCTAATCCACAATGGTTTGACCAAGCTTGGGCATCCGAAAACACTCGAGTTTTAGTGCTTCACGATCGAAACATTCCAGTTACCGATGAACTTTCTATTGTTTGGGTTAAACCGTGGTCACTAAAGATGTCCCACTCTGATGCAGAACAGGTTGCCGTTTTCTTGGGTGCTGATGATGATCACACCTACATCGCAATCATGGAAGATGAAGTTGGCTTAACAGATGTCACCTGGGCAAGCTTGCGTGATGTTGGCGCAGCACTTTCCGCCAAAGATGTTGGTCTTGCTACCGCAGCAATCGCACTAGCTGCTTGGCACGAAGGACACCAGTTCTGTCCAAAGTGTGGAGCCAAGACTGAAGTTGCAATGGCTGGCTGGTCTCGCAAATGCAATGTGCATGATTCTGAGCACTATCCTCGAACCGAACCAGCGATGATTGTTGCCGTTGAAGATTTAGCTGGACGAATCTTGCTTGGACGTCGCCGCGAATGGCCAGAAGGTTGGCTTTCAACTTTGGCTGGATTTGTTGAAGCTGGTGAGTCGTGTGAAGCCGCGGTGATTCGCGAGGTCTACGAAGAATCTGGAATTCATGTAGATCTGCAATCTCTTAA
>WLGZ01000144.1 GCA_009702945.1 Actinomycetota bacterium
ATTACATCTGATGTTGATCACTGGCAGGACCTTGGGGCAAGTCACTGCATCGAACTTGATTCAAACAACCCGCTTTCAGCGCTCAAACAAATTAGTGAGTTACTGAGCGATGAACCACAAGCGGTTGAGCCAGAGTCTGATCCAAATGGCTTACTCATTGCAGTCGCAGGATTTGGTGGTGCCTGCGGCAGGACGATGGCGGTAAAGGAAATTGGCTGGCAACTCTCAAAACTAGGTTCCAAAACTTGTCTGGTTGATGCCGATACTTACGGACCTTCGCTGGATCAAGAACTTGGATTGGAACCAAACCAAAATGGACTACTTGAACTTTGTCGATCAATTGAGCGCAAGAATGCGTTGATCCAAACCCATTTCGATTTACTGCCGGAAGTTTCGGAAAACTTATCTCTCGTTGCAGGCCTACCAAGAATTTCTCGTTGGACCGATTTGCGAGTGAGCACGCTGAGAGAATTGTGGCGCAAATCCAGAGAAACTTTTGATGTTGTAATTGCTGATGTTGGTGCAGTTTTGGAACTGGATCACAGCCTCATGCACGAGACTTCACTGCCACGTCGCCATGCTGCGTCATTAACTGCGCTTGAAGCAGCGGCCGTTACCTTCATTTGCGCAAGAGCAGACAGTGTTGGAATCACAAGACTTGTGCGGGGCTACTTAGAGTTTCATGAATTGTTTGCGAACTCAGAAGTTCACGTGTTGCTTTGGGGAGTAGTAAACGATGCCCAAAGCAAAGACGTTAGAGCTGCAGTAAGTCGTCACACTGGAATCGAATCAATTTTTGAAACTTCGTATGATTTTGAAGTTACGCGAAAGGCTCTGCAACATGGAAGTTTCGTTAGCAAACTAGATTCGAAGAATGTAATCGCTAAAGAGTTTGAAGCGATAGCAACCATGCTTAGTAAAAAACTTGAACAGCAAAACAAAACTCCGCTTCAGCTAAAACCAAAGCGGCGTTTGTTAAAACGTGCTGCGTAAGTGTTTCTACTTCAGCAAGTCCTGAACTCGTGAGATGCCTTCAATTAAGTCGTCATCTCCTAGTGCGTATGAAAGTCGAATGTAGCCCGGAGTACCAAAGGCTTCACCTGGTACAACTGCAACTTCAACTTCATCCAAGATCAGCGCAGAAAGCTCAGCCGAGGTTGTTGGAACCTTGCCACGAATCTCTCGACCCAAAATGTTTTTGACCGAAGGATAAACGTAGAACGCACCTTCAGGTTCTGGGCAGTTAACGCCTTCGATCTCGTTAAGCATTTTGGTAATCAATTGACGACGACGATCAAATGCAACTTTCATTTCATCAACTGCCGAAAGATCACCCGAGACTGCAGCAAGGGCTGCGATCTGAGAAACGTTAGCAACGTTTGAAGTGGCATGTGATTGCAAGTTGGTTGCAGCCTTAACAATGTCGTTAGGTCCGATCATCCAGCCCACACGCCAGCCGGTCATTGCATAAGTTTTTGCAACACCATTAACAACGATGCACTTGTCGGCTAATTCAGGAACCAAAACTGGCATTGATGAAAATTCTGCGTCACCGTAAACCAAGTGTTCGTAAATTTCATCAGTTACTACCCAAATACCTTTTTCAACTGCCCATTGACCAATTGCTTCAACTTCGGCAGGGGAGTAAACCGCGCCGGTTGGATTACTTGGTGAAACAAAAACAAGCGCTTTAGTTTTCGGTGTTATTGCTTTTTCAAGCTGAGCGATCGAAGTGCGGTAACCAGTTGATTCATCGGTCATAATTTCAACTGGAATACCACCAGCTAAGCGAATTGATTCTGGATAAGTAGTCCAGTAGGGAGCAGGAAGCAATACTTCGTCACCTGGATCTAGCAATGCAGCAAATGCGTTGTAAAGCGCTTGCTTGCCACCGTTGGTAATTAGAACTTGGCTTGGATCAACAACAAAACCAGAATCGCGCAATGTCTTTGCTGCAATCGCTGACTTTAGTTCTGGCAGACCACCAGCAGGTGTGTAGCGATGCCACTTTGGATCGCGGCAAGCAGCAACGGCGGCTTCAACTATGTAGTCGGGAGTTGGGAAATCTGGTTCACCAGCTCCGAAGCCAATAACTGGCCGACCGGCGGCCTTTAATGCCTTAGCTTTGGCGTCAACAGCTAAGGTCGCGGACTCTGCAATGGCCCCAATTCGGGCGGAAACTCGAGGTTTGTTCACGCGCATAAGTATTGCCTATTAAGTTGGAATTGGCATTACCGGGGCGGAAATCTGTGGTTTTTGCTCCGCCAAAAATGGGTCTAGACTTGACTCACCGACACAATTCTTAGTCTGCGCAAGCGTGCCTAGAAACAGGTAGGCGAGTGCGGATCGAAATTGTGCCAGAGGGTCGTGGCTCAATTGGTAGAGCACCGGTCTCCAAAACCGGTGGTTGGGGGTTCAAGTCCCTCCGGCCCTGCTGCAATAAGTAAGACAGAAGATTTTTAGGTGAAGAAAGTTCCGGCGAAGAAAGGAAAGACAGTGAGCGTTAACAGTACTGAGCGTCTTGGTTTGTTTAGTCGCATGTCACTTTTCTTGCGCCAAGTGATGTTCGAGTTAAAGAAAGTTGTCTGGCCAACCAAAGAACAAATGGTTACCTACACAGCTGTTGTAGTGGTTTTCGTAATCATTATGGGATTGATCATCGCTGCTCTTGATTTTGCATTCGTCAAACTAGTTCTACTGATTTTCGGTTAGTCGTTAGGTAAGGAATAAAACGTGTCTGAATCACCGTTCTTAGAAGCTGTAGCTCCACAGTCTGATGACGCTTTGTCATCGGTTGCCGTTGACATGCCAACTTCTAACGAAGAAGCAATTGAAGCAACTGATGTTGCCTACGATGGCGCAACTGACGTTGACCTAGACGGCGAAGTTTCAACAACTTCAGCTGACGAAAACTTTGATCTAACTGCTGTTGTAGAAGCAGAACTTGCAACTGAAGACGTTGCAGCTTCAGAAGCACCAGTTGAGGTTGCTGCTTCTGAAGCAGTAGCGGCTGACGAAGACGAAGATCCACTTGTTGCATTCCGCGCCCGCTTGGAATCACAAATTGGTGAATGGTTTGTTATTCACTCATACGCAGGTTTTGAAAACCGCGTAAAGCAAAACTTAGAAACCCGCGCAGTCTCTCTAAACATGGAGGACTACATCTATGAAGTGAATGTTCCTTCTGAAGAAGTAACTGAAATCAAGAACGGTGTTCGCAAGCAAGTTAAGCGCAACAAGTTCCCGGGATACGTTTTAGTTCGTATGGATCTAACTGATGAATCATGGGGCGTTGTTCGCCACACACCTGGTGTAACCGGATTCGTTGGACAAGGTCACAACCCAGCACCGCTTTCCATGGATGAAGCTTTCGACATGCTTCGCCCAAGTCAGCAAAAGGCAATCGCATCAGTGGCAACTGCCGCTGCTGCATCAGCTGGCGAAAAGGGTGGCAGCGCAAGCGGCGCCAAGATCGA
>WLGZ01000145.1 GCA_009702945.1 Actinomycetota bacterium
AAAGTTGGCGGCGGCACTCATAGTGGACGACCAGTTAAGACGGTTCAAATTGGTGGGCCACTAGGCGCTTACCTTGGTGTTGAATCATGGGACGTTCCAATGGGCTATGAATCCTTAGCTGAAGTTGGCGGCATGCTTGGCCACGGTGGCATCGTAGTTTTTGATGACACTGTGAATATGGCTAAACAAGCTCGCTTTGCAATGGAATTTTGTGCCGAAGAATCTTGCGGCAAGTGCACACCTTGTCGAATTGGTTCAACTCGTGGCGTTGAAGTCATTGATCGCATTGTTGCCGGTGAAGAGCAAGCCAAAAACCTTGAACTTCTTGAAGATTTATGTGAAGTCATGACAGACGGTTCACTATGTGCAATGGGTGGCTTAACGCCACTGCCAGTTAGAAGCGCACTCAAGTTATTCCCGGCAGATTTTGGTATAAAGGTAGAGGTGAAGTGATGACATTACTTTCAGATCCACGCGGAACTATGCCGATGCGCTCCGGTATCGGTGAAGCCGATTACGGTACCCCAAAATCAAACTCTGATGTCATGGTTAGCGTCACTATTGATGGCGAAACTCACTTAGTTCCTGAAGGTACCTCTGTAATGCGTGCTGCCGGTGAAAATGGCTGCGATATTCCAAAACTTTGTGCCACAGATTCACTTCAGCCATTTGGTTCTTGCCGTATGTGCATCGTTGAAATCGATGGTCGTCGTGGTACCCCAGCATCATGCACAACTCCGGTTGAAGATGGCATGGTTGTGCGCACCCAGACAACTAAGGTGGCCAGACTTCGCAAGAACGTTATGGAACTCTATATTTCCGACCATCCATTGGATTGTTTGACTTGTTCCGCTAATGGCGATTGTGAACTACAAGACATGGCCGGAGTAGCAGGACTTCGTGAAGTTCGCTACGGCATGGATGGCAAGAACCACTTAGATGCTCCAACTGATGCTTCAAATCCTTACTTCTCATTCGATGAAAGCAAGTGCATTGTTTGTAATCGATGCGTTCGCGCTTGCGATGAAGTTCAAGGAACTCTTGCGTTAACCATTGAAGGCCGTGGCTTTAACTCGAAGGTAAGTCCTGGTGGCTTGAACTTCCTTTCTAGTGAATGTGTTTCGTGTGGCGCCTGTGTTCAGGCTTGCCCAACTGCAACTTTGCAAGAAAAGTCAGTAATTGATCTTGGAATGCCAACTCGCACAGTTCAAACAACTTGTGCTTACTGCGGTGTTGGTTGCTCGTTTAATGCTGAATTACGCGGCGACGAATTAGTTCGCATGGTTCCAACTAAGACTGGTGGCGCCAATGAAGGTCACAGTTGCGTTAAGGGTCGCTTTGCTTGGGGTTACGCATCACACTCAGATCGAATCACTAAGCCAATGCTTCGCGAAAAGATCACGGATGAATGGCGTGAAGTTTCGTGGGATGAAGCAATTCAATACACCGCAACTAAACTCAAGGCGATTCAAGAGAAGTATGGCGATAACAGCATTGGTGGCATCACATCTTCTCGATGCACGAATGAAGAAATCTTCGTCGTTCAAAAGATGATTCGCGCTGCCTTTGGTAACAATAATGTCGATACCTGTGCTCGAGTTTGCCACTCACCAACTGGTTACGGCTTGAGCACAACTTTTGGTACCTCTGCTGGAACTCAAGACTTCAAGTCCGTATCCAACACTGATGTAATTGTTGTCATTGGTGCGAATCCAACAGATGCTCATCCAGTGTTTGCATCTCGCATGAAGCGCCGCATTCGCCAAGGCGCAAACTTAATTGTTATTGACCCGCGCAAGATTGATCTTGTTGAGTCAGCCCACATTAAGGCTGACCATCACTTACAGCTGCAGCCAGGTACTAACGTGGCAATAATTAATGCGATCGCACACGTAATCGCAACTGAAGGTTTGATTGATGAAGAGTTCGTAGCCGAGCGTTGCGATCCAGGACCATTTAATCGCTGGCGCAAATTCATCGAACTTCCGGAGAACAGCCCAGAAGTAGTAGAAGCACAATCTGGAGTTCCAGCCGAAACCATTCGCCAGGCTGCACGTTTGTATGCCACTGGCAAAAATGCAGCGATTTACTATGGACTGGGTGTAACTGAACATTCACAGGGTTCAACCATGGTTATGGGTATGGCAAACCTTGCAATGGCTACCGGAAACATCGGCCGTGATGGCGTGGGAGTTAACCCACTTCGTGGCCAGAACAATGTGCAAGGCGCTTGCGACATGGGATCCTTCCCACACGAACTCTCCGGTTACCGACATGTCTCTGACAATGCAGTACGTGAGCAATTTGAAATGCTCTGGGACGTAAAGCTCATGTCTGATCCGGGAATGCGCATTCCAAACATGTTCGACAATGCAATCTCTGGTGAATTCCGCGGATTGTTTGTCCACGGTGAAGATATTGCACAGTCAGATCCAAACACTAAGCACGTTGAACATGCGCTTAAGTCAATGGACTTAGTTGTTGTCCAGGATTTGTTCTTGAATGAAACTTCAAAGTTTGCTCACGTATTCCTGCCAGGTACTTCATTCCTAGAAAAGGACGGTACCTTCACTAACGCTGAGCGTCGCATCAATCGAGTCCGCCCAGTAATGGCTGCCAAGAACGGTAAGCAAGAATGGCAAATTATTTGTGAGCTATCCCAAGCCATGGGTTATGAGATGCACTATGACAATGCCGCTCAAATCATGGATGAAATTGCTGAGATCACTCCAACTTTCAAGGGCGTTAGCTTTGCGATGCTTGATGAAGTTGGTAGCGTGCAATGGCCGTGCAATGATGCAGCTCCGACTGGAACTCCAATCATGCACGTTGAAGGTTTCGTGCGTGGTCAAGGTCAGTTCATGGAAACGCCATTTGTGCCAACTGAAGAGCGATCAAATCGTAAGTTCCCACTATTGCTTACAACTGGTCGTATCTTGAGTCAGTACAACGTTGGCGCCCAGACCCGTCGAACTGCAAACGTCACTTGGCACACTGAAGACATCTTGGAAATTCATGAAGCAGATGCTGCGATGCGTGGAATTGTTGATGGTCAAAAAATTGCGGTCTCGAGTCGAATTGGTGAAACAATTCTGACTGCGCTGGTTAGTGATCGAGTTCCTGCCGGTGTTGTTCACACAACTTTCCACCACCCAACAAGTGGCGCAAACGTTGTTACAACTGAATATTCAGACTGGGCAACAAACTGCCCAGAGTTCAAGGTAACTGCAGTAGAAATTCGTCCAGCTGATTCGAGCGAAGCACCAACAAATACTCTCGAATCTGTTTTGACTAAGGCTTAATTGTGGATGTTTCAATTCTTACTCGCATGGCGGGGGATATCGAAAAGAATATTCCAGTCCACGAGGAAACTTATTTAAGGATTTCTGAGCACCTAGTTAAGTTCTGGACTCCGCAAATGCGTTCTGATTTCTATAAGCATGTAAC
>WLGZ01000146.1 GCA_009702945.1 Actinomycetota bacterium
ACCTCTGGTGATGCAGGGGTCAAGGCCTCGAGATAACTTGGGGACATGTCCCGGGTGTTGTGGTTTAGGCGAGATCTGCGGATCCATGACAACCCCGCCCTAGTTGAAGCCGTCGAAGGCGCCTGGGCCGATGGCGATGGCAACGTGGTGGCCGTGGTCTTGATCGACCCGAACCTTTGGCCTGGTTGGGGTCCAGGCAAGCAGGCCTACTTGATCGATTCACTTCGCAGTTTGGATGAATCCTTGGGCGGCAACCTCGTGATCCGTCATGGCAAAGCCCAGGATGTGATCCCAGCTATTGCCAAAGAGTTCGGAGCAAGCGCAGTTCATTGCGCGGCTGATTACACCGGCAATGGAATTGCTCGCGACAACGAAGCTGCATCCAGGCTTTCGGCCAGCGGTATTGAGTTCGTTAAGACTGGTTCGGGTTACGCCGTGGCTCCGGGTCGCGTTGCTAAAGATGACGGAACTTATTACAAGGTTTACACCCCGTTTTATAAGCGTTGGATGATTCATGGTTGGCGCGCGCCAGCTGCTGATCCGGCAAAGGCTCCGAACTGGATTGGCGTTGATACTTGCGATGGGTATCCAGAGCGACCTGACACTGCTGGTGTTGAAATTCCTCGCGCTGGCGAAGCTGCTGCACTGGAACTTTTTGAAACGTTCCTGGCCGGCCCGATTGATACTTACGACGAAGATCGTAACCGACCGGATCTTGCTGGAACTTCGCGTTTGAGCATTGCTTTGAAGTGGGGCGAGATTCATCCGCGAACTTTGCTAGCTCGACTAGGTGACAGCAAAGGTCATGAAGTATTCCGTAAAGAAATTGCATGGCGTGAGTTCTATGCCGAAGTTTCTTACCAACGTCCTGACACATTCACGGATTACTTCAATCCGCTTTATGCCCAGATGCAATACGACACTGGCAAGGAAGCCGATGAAAAGTTTGCAGCGTGGTGCGAAGGGCGAACTGGGTATCCGTTCGTTGATGCAGGTATGCGTCAATTGCGAACTGAAGGTTGGATGCATAACCGAGTGCGAATGGTTGTGGCATCGTTTTTGCTCAAGGACCTTCACATCGAATGGCAACGTGGTGCGAACTATTTCTTTGACTGGTTACTTGATGGCGATCTAGCAAGCAATAGTCATGGTTGGCAATGGACTGCTGGTTGTGGCACGGATGCTTCGCCGTATTACCGAGTCTTCAATCCAATTGGACAAGGCATCAAGTTCGATCCAAATGGCGAATACGTTCGCAAATACATTCCAGAACTTGCACACATTCCTGGTGGCGCAGTTCATGAACCGTGGAATGTTCCTGGTGCTTTCGATCATGGCTACCCAGAACCAATTGTTGATCACGCAGCCGAACGTCTTGAAGCACTTGATCGATTGAGCAAGTTGCCTAAGGGTGTTCAAGTCGCACAGAATCCACACGATGATGATTTGAAGATAAGGCCAGTTAAAAAGGCTGCGAATCCAAAGGGAAAGTAACGTCCCACACTCCCAATGTCCACTTCGCTAGCCTGTAAATATGAGCGAAACAAATACCAATCCTGAAGTAAGCGATAAGCCAGCCGCTGGTTGGACGCCAATGATTTTCATTGGCCTTGGTGTGGCCTTGATTATCATGGATGCCACGATCGTCAACGTCATTTTGCCAACGATCATTACTGACCTTGGTATCGACTCCATTGACGCGGAATGGGTCAACGCGGTTTACGCGCTCACGTTCGCTGCGTTCTTGATCGTGGCTGGACGACTTGGTGATCGATATGGCCGACGCTTGGTATTCATTTTGGGTGGGCTGGTTTTTGCTGGTTCAAGTATTTTGGCAGCGACCTCAACATCGGCCGGCACTTTGATTGCTGCCCGCGCAGTTCAAGGTTTGGGTGGCGCGATGATGTCACCAACTTCGCTTTCAATTGTTAATGATCTTTATAAAGGTAAGTCTCGTGCAATTGCGTTTGCGTTTTACGGATCGATCATCGGTGGCATGGCTGCCCTTGGTCCATTACTTGGCGGATGGTTAACTCAGACCTTTAGCTGGCACTGGTCATTTTGGATTAACGTACCAATTTCGTTGTTCGTTGCAATCGGTGCTTGGAAGTTTGTTCCGAAGTCTCGCGCTGAAGATGACATGGGAGCACCGGATTGGGTTGGCGCTGTTTTGTCCAGCCTTGGTATCGCCGCATTAATCTTTGCTTTGATTGAAGGCCGTAACTACGGCTGGTGGAGCGCAACTAAGGATTCAGAATTCTTGGGTCGCACATGGGTGCAAGGCCAATGGTCGCCGGTTGCCTACGCATTCATCATTGCCGTTGTTGGCTTAGTTGGACTTTATGTTTATGAAACTCGTCGCACTGCGGCTGGCAAGTCAGCTTTAATTGATTTTGAATTATTTAAGATTCCAACTTTTGGTTTTGGTTCGTTTGCCGGTTTGATCGTCAGCCTTGGCGAATTTGGAATTCTTTTCTCGTTGCCATTGTTTATGCAAAGTGTTTTGGGTTGGTCAGCACTTGGCGCTGGTGGACTACTTGCCTGTCTAGCTGTTGGCGCTTTCTTTGCAGCTCCGACTGCGGCCCAGATTGCAAACAAGCGCAATCCACGATTCGTTGCCCGCCTTGGTTTAGTTCTGGAAATCATCGGCATCATTGGTATCGCATTAACTATCTCGCCTTCAGTTAGCGGATGGATTTTGGGCATCTGGTTATTCATCTATGGCGTTGGTGTTGGTTACGCGACTGCGCAATTGACTGGATTGATTTTGTCGGATGTGCCAATGACAAAGAGTGGCCAGGCTTCAGGCACGCAAAGTACTGCGCGACAAATTGGCTCTGCGATGGGTACGGCAGTTCTTGGAACCATTTTGTTCGTTGGTCTTTATGACAACACCGAGATTGCTGTTGCTAACACTGGTGCTCCGGCTGAAGTTTCAACTCAGATTGCCCAAACCGTTGAACAGTCCGCTGGCACTGCGATTCCGGGTCTGGCTAACCCGCCAGGATCCCCTGAAATTCAAGCTGCATCTGCTCAAGCATTCTCTGACGCGCTTACGCAGACCGCGTTTTATGCAGCAGGATTCTTGATGCTTGGCTTGCTGTCGACTTTGAAACTTCCGCCAGGTCAGTCTTATGGACGAGCTGCCGAAGAGGCGAAGCTCGTCCGAGACTTTGAGTAGTTAGGCCACTGGGTTTCGGGAGTCGTATTTCATAAACGGTTTATGCCATCGCACCAACGCATAAGTGCAGGCGATGCAGGCAAGGCCGCCGCTGACAACCGACAGTTGCTCACCGCCAATTGCAGCAACCGTTCCCGATTCAAAGTCACCAAGTCTTGGTCCGCCTGCGACCACAACTGTGAATAGGCCTTGCAAGCGTCCGCGATATTCATCTGGCACGACGATCTGCATCATGGTGGTTCTAAAGATTGCGCTGATGTTGTC
>WLGZ01000147.1 GCA_009702945.1 Actinomycetota bacterium
ACGCAGTTGCAAGTTTGGATCATGACCGAATTATGCGAGCAAGTATCGCGTTGGTTTCAGCAACTTTGCGCACGAACGTTTACCAGTTGGATGCTGACGGTAACTATCCGCAGGTTATGGCATTCAAGTTGGATCCAAGTATGGTGCCTGACTTGCCATTGCCACTTCCTAAATTTGAAATCTGGGTATTCTCACCACGAGTTGAAGGCGTGCACCTGCGTTTCGCATCAGTTGCACGTGGTGGACTTCGCTGGTCAGATCGACAGGAAGATTTCCGCACTGAAATCCTTGGCTTAGTAAAAGCCCAGATGGTTAAGAACACCGTGATTGTTCCTAGTGGAGCTAAGGGTGGCTTCGTACTTAAGCGTGGACCAGAGCCAAGTGATCGTGACGCTTGGTTAGCTGAAGGCATTGCTTGCTACCAGATGTTTATTGGTGCACTGCTTGATGTCACAGACAACTTAGTTAATGCAAAGGTTGTTCCACCACAGCGAGTAGTCCGACATGACGTTGACGATCCGTACTTAGTTGTTGCTGCCGATAAAGGCACTGCAACGTTCTCCGACATTGCGAACAAGATCTCAGTTGATCGTGGTTTCTGGATGGGCGATGCGTTTGCTTCCGGTGGATCTGTTGGTTACGACCACAAAGCAATGGGCATCACGGCCAAGGGCGCTTGGGAATCTGTTAAGCGTCACTTCCTTGAGCTTGGTGTAAACACTCAGACCCAAGATTTCACCGTGGTTGGTGTTGGTGACATGAGTGGCGACGTATTTGGAAACGGCATGCTGCTTTCTGAGCACATTAGATTGATCGCAGCTTTTGACCACCGACATATCTTTATTGATCCAAATCCTGAGGCCTCGAAGTCTTTTGTTGAGCGGCATCGAATGTTTAGTTTGCCTAGATCATCTTGGGAAGATTACAACGTCAAACTGATTAGCAAGGGTGGTGGAATCTACCCTCGCAGCGTCAAGTCAATTGATTTAACTCCTGAGGCAAAGTCCGCTCTTGGCATCGATCCTGAAGTTACCAGCGTTACACCTAATGAACTTCTGACCATGATTCTTTTGGCTCCGGTAGATCTGCTTTGGAATGGTGGAATCGGTACCTACATCAAGGCAACTTCTGAAACGCACGCGCAAGTTGGTGACAAGGCAAATGATGCAATCCGAATTAACGGAAGTGACATCAGAGCTCGCGTTGTTGGTGAAGGTGGCAACTTAGGTGCGACTCAACTTGGTCGTATTGAAGCTGCGCACGCTGGGGTAAAGCTAAATACCGACGCGATTGATAACTCGGCTGGCGTCGATACTTCCGACCATGAAGTAAACATCAAGATTTTGATCGACCAGGCGGTTTCCGCAGGAAGCTTGAGCGTAGAAGACCGCAACAAGCAGCTAGCTGTTATGACTGACGAAGTTGGCGAATTAGTTCTGCGCGATAATTACGAACAGAATCTGATTTTGGAACAAGCCAGGTTCCAGGCCCCAGTAATGCTTCGAGTTCATAAGCGCTTGATGCAATCGCTTGAATCAAATGGTCACTTGAACCGAGCAATTGAATATTTGCCAACAGATTCTCAACTTGATGCCTTGCATGCTCAAGGTCAAGGCATAACCTCACCGGAACTTTCCGTCCTGATGGCTTACGTCAAGATTGATCTAACTCGAGATCGCGCCAGCGATGAAATTGTCAACGAGCCTTGGTGCCAGGAAATATTGAATAAGTATTTCCCGTCAGATTTGCGTGTTAAGTATGCAGACTTGATGGCGTCACATCCATTGCGTAAGGAAATCATTTCAACCGTGATGGTTAACGACATGGTCAATCGTGGCGGTATTACATATGCCTGGCGCGCAGCCGAAGAAAGTGGCGCGGGAACTTCAGAAATCTTGCGTGCCTTTGTGGTTTCTCGAGATGTATTTGGCCTAAACCAGCTTTGGTCTGATTTGGAAAACCTAGATGGCAAAGTTTCAACGGATTGCCAGACTGAATTGTTCTTGGAATCTCGACGTTTGTTAGACCGAGCAACCCGCTGGTTCTTGCAATCACGCGGTGGTCGCCTAAATGTGGAAGAAGAAATCGCCAAGTTTGCACCAACCGTTGCGAAGTTAACAAATTCAATCCCAGGTTTGTTACGCGGAATTGAGCGTGAACGTGCCGACGGTATTGCAAAGAAGTATCAGGCACAGGGCGTACCAGCTGAGTTGGCAATTCGTACTGGAAGTTTCCTGGATGAGTTCTCGCTGCTTGATGTTATTGAAATCGCGAATCGCCAGAATTCCAGCCCAGAAGTTGTTGCTGAACTTTATTTTGCATTGAGTGAGCGATACGACATCGACCGAATGCTGTTCCATATATCAGCCCTAGCTAGAGATGACCGCTGGACAGCTTATGCCCGGTCTGCCTTGCGAAGTGATCTTTACGTTGCCTTGGCTGCGTTAACATCCCGAGTGGCTCAGGCAACAAAGGATTCAGATTCGATCGATGTTCGAATCAGTCAATGGGAAGCCAAGTTTGCTGAAGGCGTTGCTCGCACCAGAGCAACTCTTAATGAGATTGCTCACAGTGAGCAAAATGATCTAGCAACACTTTCGGTTGCATTGCGAGCAATTCGCACACTTGCTGGTCAAGGTGCGAGTTAAATCACTCGATCTCGGTGTGTGACTTTTTAAGCACCAAAGTAGGGTTTAAGCATGGAAACCGTACTTCTGTCTGCCGCTTTAACATCGCAGGTTACAGACTGGCTAAATAGTTACGGTGCTATATTGTTCTACTTAATTGTTTGGGGATTGGTTTTTGCCGGCACCGGATTATTGATTGGGGCATTCATCCCATTCATCACAGGTGACTCGCTTATCTTTGCCTCTGGAGTACTTGCTGCTACCAGTGATTCAGTCAACATTTGGGTGCTGACGATTGGAATTGGTCTGGCAGCATTCGTTGGCGATCAAACTGGCTTTGTTTTGGGTCGACATTTTGGTCGCCCATACTTGGATAAACACCAAGGACCAAAGTTAAAGTCCGCGATTGTTAAGTCAGAAAAGTTCTATGCCGAACTTGGCTGGTGGGCAGTTGTCGTAGCACGTTTCATGCCTTGGGCTCGAGTGCTGATTCCGGCAATCGCAGGCATCTCTCGCATGAATTACTACAAGTTCCTAAGTGCAAACTTTGTAGGCGCGATCGCATGGGGCATAGGCCTAACTCTTGCTGGCTACTACGCGGCAACTATCCCAGCAGTTAAGACCGGCTCTTACGCAATTGCCACATTCTTTATTGTTGGATCGATTGTTGCTGGTATTCGTAGCTGGATGCACAACCGAAAAGCTACATAGTCAAATAGATTTTCGGCCGCAAGAGCTTCTAAATAGTTGTGGATAACGTCCCAAGAATCTCTTAATCTTTCAGC
>WLGZ01000148.1 GCA_009702945.1 Actinomycetota bacterium
ATTGAGATGTGGGTTGACCACATCTTTAGGTCGTGATTCGGGTGAATCACTTTTTATCAATCCCCCGGTTGAGGTCTTGATTTTTTTCAGTTCTCGAGAAACTGAAAAACTTAGTTTCGATCTGCCTTTGGATCTAAGGCGTCACGCAGTGCATCTCCCAGTAAGTTGAACGACAGCACTGCAGCTAACAACATGGAAAGCGGAACAAAAAAGTAAAACGGATCAACCGTGAAATAGCCAACCGATTCTTGCAACATAGATCCCCAAGTTGGAGTCGGTGGAATTACTGAAATTCCAAGATAGGCAAGTGCGGCCTCTGCGCCAATTAGTCCCGGCATCGCAATCGTGGCATAAACCAAAATTGGTGCCCAGAGATTTGGAAGTAGCTCACGAAACAAAATTCGTCGCTTACTCGATCCAATGGATACGGCTGCCTCAACAAATTCACGTTCGCGTAACGAAAGTACCTGGCCACGAATTAAGCGGGCAAGATATGGCCAACCAAAAACACTAAGTACCAAAATCAAAGTTGTAATTCGAGAGGGATTTCCCGCTGGTAGTCCCCAGGCTTGCAAGCGTTGTTCTAAAACTGGTGACATCGCAATGATTACCAATAGCAATGGGAACGCCAAAGTAATGTCCATGAATCGGCTCAGCACAGTGTCAGTTTTTCCTCGCGAGTAACCAGCAACAATTCCCACTATGGTTCCAACCACAACCGTGATAATCGTCGCGGACAGCGCAATGAAGAGTGAGATTCGCGAACCATAGAGAAGTCTGGCAAGAATATCTCGACCAGTTAATGGTTCAACGCCAAGTGGATGATCCCATGAAACGCCACCAAACGGGCCAAGTGGCAAGCTACCGGCATCACTTAATAAATCAGTATTGAAGTCATAAGGATTAACGCCAATCCACCTGGAGATCAGTGGTCCAAAAATTGCAATAAAAACAATCAATGCCAACACGAACATGCTGGCAACAGCAACGCGATCTTTACGTAGTCGAGCCCAAGCCAACTGTCGCAGGGTACGCCCAACGACAGCTTCTGATTTCGTGGCTTCAACTAGAGACATTCAGCATTGCCTTCCCGTGATTCAGGCATTATTAACCTTCGAAGTCTATTTGGGTTGATACCTTCGCCGATACCGAATTTGGCAAATTGTGACAATGCTTACGCGGGAAAACCCCTTGTTTTACTGGGGAATTTCTTGTTTCCCGATATTTACCAAGTCGTACTGATTGCCCAGAGCGATTTGTACATATATGTCCGTTAGTGCTTTCGGACGGTACAAAACAATGCGATCCACGGCATACGGCAGATACACGGCTTCTTGCATCACCAGTTCTTCAATCTTTCGATTCAACCCCGCCGCTTCGGCTGATGTCTGGGCAGCTTCGAGTGAGTCCAGCAAAGCGTTGATTTCATCTAAATCAAGTTCTGCAAAGTTTTGATTTGAAGAAGGTTTGATTTTTCTACCGTCAATCAGTGGCGCCCAAAATGAAAGCGCAGATGAATAATCTGGACCCCAACCGGTCGAAGCAAGTCCAATTCCTTGAGCGCTCATAGTTTCTGGAGAGCCTAGTCCAGTGGTGAAATACTGGGCAAAGTTTGCATACTCAACTGGATCTACAACTATGCCAACCCGCGCCAAACTTTTTTGAACTGATAGAAAAATGTCTTTTCCAATTCCAATCGCGACATACGCCATCTTTACTTGGAAACCATCTGGGTAGCCGCATTGCGCCAGGCTCTCTCTAGCTTTTCGAATGTTTCCAGTTTCATCACTGCCACTTGGATAAGGATTGTAAGAGCTGTCATATCCAAGAATCGTTGGCGGACTCAGCGAGTGCGCAATCGCGGCAGTTGCGCTGCCGCCTCGCACATTCTGTAAATCAACTTTGTCTAGTGCGTAGAAGATTGCGTCGCGGCAAGGAACGCGATCTAACGGAGGAAGGTTTGGGTTAACTACTAGGAAGTTAACGAAACTCATTTCCGGATTATCAATAAGAGATCTTTGTGACTCTTGTGCCAACGTTGCATCTCGCGCAATCGGAGCGAGTCCATAATTCAACTTCACATCAATCTCGCCATTTAACAAAGCTTGATCTGTGCTGTCGGCATCTGGAAAGATTTTCCAAGACATCGCATCAACTTTTGGAATTCTGATGCCATCAGATGCTTGCGACCAGAGTTCGTTCTTCGTGAATGAATACTGCAAGTCTGATTGATCAATGGTTAATACGAATGGACCATTTGATGATGGGTTACTTGCATAAGTGGCTCCAGATGCACGCAGTGTTATGTCTTTCGACATTTGAATTGGCGCAAATTGAGGAGTCGCAAGAAGGCGCGGGAACTCATAGAAGGATCGATTCAAGTTAAATACGATTGTCGATTCATCTGGAGTAACAATGGAAGGCAAGTCTTCAGTTGGAGATACGTAAGGGCCTTGGTAGTCAGGCTTACCTGCGGTACAAGTACTGAGCAGACACAAATTATCAAGTGCTATTGGACTTTGTAGCGAGTCATCAAACAACCTTTGGATCGAATACTTGACGTCAGTTGCGGTAACTGGGGATCCATCGCTCCAAAAAACATCAGGTCGTAACTTAAAAGTCCAGGAAGTCTTGTCTTCATTTGAAACCGGCAGATCAGCTGCCAAGTCAGGAACAACAACTAAGCCTTGTTCGCCAGGTTTGCCAGCAAACGACATTAGATTGCGGGAAAATGTACGGTGAACTACTGCGCACCATGGATCAAAGGTTTGGGCTGGATCTAGCGAGTCACACGGTGCTGACGATCCGAGTCGCAGTAATCCACCTGGTGTATCGCCACTTCCAACCGTTCGAGTTAAGCCAGCGTTGAATCCACCGGGTGAATTGACCACGATCATTGACCCGCCCAATAGGGCGACGCTTGCAATCGCTACAACTGCAAAGGTCCCGACTTTTTTCCAGGGGTTTGACGTCATCTTGCCAACCTAGTTATTGCGAGCTTTCGTTCGATTGCGATCGCGATCAACCTTGGCCAGCGCAACTTTACGAATTCGCACTGCAGTCGGTGTGACTTCAACACACTCATCTTCGCGACAGAATTCAAGTGCTTGTTCAAGGCTTAATTGCTTGGCAGGAATTAGGCGCTCAAGTTCATCACCAGTTGCAGAGCGAACGTTTGTTAGCTTCTTTTCGCGAACTACGTTTACGTCCATATCTTCAGCGCGAGCATTCTCGCCAACAATCATGCCTTCGTAAACCTCAGTCGTTGGTGAAACGAACAAGGTGCCACGTTCTTGTAGACCAAAGCACGCATAAGAAGTTACTGCGCCACGTCGATCGGAAACTAGCGAGCCAGATGGACGAGTGCGTAATTCACCAAACCATGGTTCGTACTTTTC
>WLGZ01000149.1 GCA_009702945.1 Actinomycetota bacterium
CATCAAAACGGCATAGTGCTCCAGATATTCCGCAGGAGGTTCGCCACATACATACATGCGAGTGCAATCACTGCAGTAACCACTTGGCATAGTTCCACCAATGTCTACTACGACTGGTTCACCGGTCTGGATGACACGATCCGATAGTTCGTGATGCGGACTGGCGCCATTTGGTCCACTTGCTACGATCACAAAATCAACGGTGACGTGACCGGCTGCAAGAATTGCTTCCGCAATATCCTTACCAACTTCACGCTCAGTTCGTCCCGGTCGTAACCACTTGTGCATGTTCATGTGCACCTGATCAATGGCAGCCCCGGCTTCATGAAGGTAAGCAACTTCATCTGGAGTCTTTACTTCGCGAATGTCAGAAAGTAATTTTCCGGCCAGCTCAACGTTGGTTCCGGATGCACCTTGAATTCCAAAAGCCTTTTCAACCCACATCAAGTTATTCACCAATGGCCGTTGTGGCTGACCAACAGCTGACAACAACAGCAAATAAGGATTTTGAGTTTCTTGCCAATCCAATAGCTCGATGCCCATGTCAGGAACCTTGTGTGCCAATGCAGATGGCTTCTCAAGAGTTGGAACAATCATCCACGCTTCGCCAGTTGTGCGAACCGCCAGACAAGTTAGTCGTTCAAGCGGTAGCGCGTCATAACCAGTTAGATAGCGAAGATCAGATCCTGGCGTAACAAAGATGATGTCGTGTTCAGTTTGCGCTAATTGCTGAGCAACTCGGGCAATCCGTTCCTGATGCATTTTCGACATAAGGCTAGGCTACCCAATCAATATTCAAAGTCTTCAGGAATCTCTTGATCTGGCGCTCAATCCCCCAGGCATCAGTAAGTTCCTGCAGACTCTGCGAGTCTTTGACTTTGATTGGTCGATCTAGTTTCTTGGGAAGCTTCGCAGAAGTCTTAACTCGAACTACCTTGCTAGCGGCTTTCATATAATCCTGGCTAGCCAGAAGATTAGTTCGCACGGCTGGTGCCAACGAAACCTCTGGATCTTTAGCGGCCGCTATCAGTCCAGGCACATTTTGATGCTCGGTTATTAACTTCGCTGCAGTCTTCTCGCCAATTCCTTTTACGCCTGGCAAACCATCGGATGGATCACCACGCAACATCGAGAAATCCGCATATTGAGCTCCGTTAATCCCATAACGATCTACGAGGTAAGCGTCGTTGACAATCTCAAGTTTCTTAACACCTTTAGTAATCGAGATAATCCGAACATCAGCTTCGTCGCTGACCAACTGGAATAGGTCTCTGTCTCCGGTTACGACATCGCATGGTGCGCTGGACTTACTTACCAAGGCACCTAGGACGTCATCAGCTTCATGACCGATCTGACCAATCCGAGGTAAACCAATTGCATCCAAGATCATTGAGATGGCACTAATTTGCGGCGACAAAGCATCAGGGATCACTTCAAACGCGGCATCCGGTTGATCAGAAACTTCTTCGTCAACGCGATGCAACTTGTAGCTCGGAATTAGATCCACTCGCCATTGCGGACGCCAATCATCATCCCAGGCAAATACAACTTGATCAGGCGGAAATTGCTTTGCGATTGCGCTAACCATGTCTAGAAAGCCGCGTACCGCTCCGGAAGGTGTGCCATCTGGCGCGGTGATGCTCTCTGGGACTGCAAAGAACGCACGGTAATAAAGGGTCGCAGTATCAAAAAATAGGTTGCGCGTCGCCAATGCGGGTTCGCTCACCTTAGTTACCATGCCACAATTCCTCGGTTGATCAAATCACTTGAAGCCCGGGCCGCACTTGCTACTTCCGTATCTTCACTGGCAAGTGATATCTGACCCAATAGATCAATGACTTGTTTGCTCCAACGAACAAAATCACCAGCTTGTAAATCTGAAGTTTTTAACACACGAGCAATAGATTGACCTCTGGCCCACTTAAGCGTTAACCAGACAAAGCCCGGATCCATATCACGAAGGCTGTCCATACGGTGCTGAGTTTCTATTTCTTTAAGTTCGCCCCACTTGTAAACCATTTCAGTAAGAGCAATACCTAAGCTGCCGTCAGGAATGTTTTGGGTGTCGCGATCATCATCTCTGCGTGATTCATAGACGAGAGTGCTGACGGCACTTGCCATCTGTTCCGCTGTCAGATCCTTCCAAACCCCGCTACGTAGACATTCCGCAGCAAGCAAATCAAGCTCACAATAGATCCGGCCCAAGATAGCGCCAGCTTCCGTTACCACATGGCTGGTTTCCTGCTTCTCGAGATACTTAAGCTCAGTCAAGACATCACAGATTCGATCAAACTCCTTTGCGATGGAGCTAGTTCTGGTAGCTACTCGAGATTCGAGTTTTTCAATTTCCCGCTGGGTTGAATAGATTCGTTCATGCCACCTGACGTGTTCTTCGCGATCGTTACAACCATGGCAAGCGTGAGCACGAATAGCTTTTCTTAGTCGTGATACTTCAACATCAGACTGTGTTTCGGCCTGAGCCTGACGCTGCACCTTTGGAGCACCTCGAGAAATGTCAGCAATTTGATCAGCTAGCCAGTTTCGAGTCTTGGGCGAACGCGAATCGAAGGTCGCAGGAATTCGAATCCGACCTATCACCCGACCTTGATCGCCGACATCGGTGTAGCCAATTCGTTTCACGACGCGGGACTGTGACATGACTCGTGGCCTAGGGTCATCTGAATCTCTGGCCTCATCCAAGACCACATAAGGCGTACTGGAACGACGATCAGAGTCGACAACAATTACATCGCCGCGTTCCACTTCATTCAAGAAGTTGGTGGCGGTATTGCGTCGTTCCCGGACTCCATCACGCTTAGTGTCCTTTTCCAGGGCGGAAAGTTGGCGACGCAACTTCATGTAGCTGGAAAAATCGCCCAGATGGCATTCCATTGCCTCCTGGTAACCATCAATGGCAGATTCATTCCTTCGCATCTGCGTGGCCAGACCAACTACTGACTTATCAGCCTGAAATTGTGCGAATGAAGACTCCAGCAACTCTCTAGCTCGCTGGGTTCCAAATTTGCCAATTAAGTTGATTGCCATGTTGTACGAAGGTTTGAAACTAGATTTAAGTGGATAGGTTCGAGTACTAGCCAGTCCAGCTAAAGCATCCGGATCCAATTCGTTGTGCCAAACCACGATGGCGTGGCCCTCAACGTCAATTCCTCTTCGGCCGGCACGCCCTGTCAATTGCGTGTACTCCCCTGCAGTAACTGGAGCATGGACTGAGCCATTCCACTTTGTTAACTTTTCAAGAACCACACTTCTGGCTGGCATGTTGATCCCAAGTGCCAAAGTCTCCGTAGCAAAGACAACCTTTACGAGGCCTTCTTGGAAAAGTTGTTCGACTACAACTTTGAAAGCGGGAAGTAATCCGGCA
>WLGZ01000015.1 GCA_009702945.1 Actinomycetota bacterium
ACGACACTTCATGAACAAGGCATCTTCTTCATAAGTGATTTAGCCGGAATTGTTGCAGGCCTGTTCTACAACCTGTCCTTGCTAACAATCATTACCTTCTTATTGTTTGTAATGACAAGTTACCTACTTTGGAAAACTGCATTTGGTCTTCGCCTGCGCAGTGCCGGTGAAAATCCGTGGGCAGCTGATTCCCTTGGTGTGAAAGTTGTGCAGTTCAAGTACGCAGCAGTTGTGTTCTCCGGAATGCTAGCTGGACTTGGTGGCGCTTATCTTTCAATCGCATCAACGATCTACCGAAATGGAAACACTGCAGGTCGAGGCTTCATTGGTTTAGCAACCATGATCTTCGGTGACTGGCGACCAGGCGGAACTGCAGCAGGTGCGTTGATGTTTGGTTACATTGACACTTTGCGATTGATTGACACTGGAAACCAAAACGTTAAAGGTTTGATTCTGCTAGGTGCAATCATTCTGTTAGCTATCGGCGGAATCATGCTGCGTCGAGCCCGTCGCAACTCTGCAATTGGGTTCTTGATTCTTGGATCCGTAATGATTGGCGCATACTTCTCAGCAACTTCATTCCCACCAGAAGTTGCCCAGGTTGCTCCTTACATAACCACGCTGTTGGTTCTGGCAACTGCGTCACAGAATTTGCGTCCACCTGCTGCTGATGGTGTTCCATATCGAAAGGGAGATCATCACTAATGGAAATCAATTGGGATGAATTGCGAAGTGCGGCAAGTGGCGCAATGGCAAAAGCGTATGCACCGTATTCGAACTTTCCAGTAGGTGTTGCTGGACTAGTTGATGATGGTCGCATTGTTACTGGCTGCAATGTTGAGAACGCTGCCTATGGTGTTGCGCTGTGTGCTGAGTGTGGGCTGATTTCAAGTTTGATCAGTACCGGTGGCGGAAAGCTTGTTGCAGTTGCCTGCGTGGATCGACACGGAAATGCGCTGATGCCTTGTGGTCGCTGTCGTCAACTGCTCTGGGAGCATGGCGGTCCAGATTGCCTGCTTGATTCAGTGTCTGGGATTAAGTCAATGACTGAAGTATTGCCTGATGCGTTTGGCGCGCATGATTTAACAGATCGACTTTAAACGCATTAGCCTTACAGGTATGACACTTACCCGAGTGAAATTAATATCATGAGTGCTGAACGGTTTGCAGCAGTTGATCTAATCGCCGCTAAGCGCGACAAACAGGAGCTTTCTGATCTACAAATTGATTGGTTTGTTGACGCGTACGTTCGTAATGTAATTGCTGAAGAACAAATGTCTGCGATGGCGATGGCGATTTTGCTTAACGGGATGAACCGCCGAGAGATTGTGCGCTGGACTAAGGCTTACATTGAATCTGGCGAGACTATGGATTGGTCAACCCTTGGACGACCAACTGCCGACAAACACTCCACTGGTGGTGTTGGCGACAAGATCACTTTGTCACTTACTCCGTTAGTTGCTGCGTGTGGAGTTAGTGTGCCGCAGCTTTCTGGACGCGGCCTTGGTCATACCGGTGGCACCTTAGACAAACTTGAAGCCATTCAGGGCTGGCGCGCGAACTTATCTAACTCGGAAATGTTTGACGTGCTTAATTCCACTGGCGCAGTAATTTGCGCAGCTAGCCAAACTCTTGCGCCAGCTGACCGACGAATTTATGCACTTCGTGATGTGACTGGAACTGTTGAATCAATTCCACTGATCTCCGCATCGATCATGAGCAAAAAGATTGCCGAAGGAACTGGCGCACTTGTATTAGATGTGAAAGTTGGATCAGGCGCGTTCATGAAAACTGTTGAGCAAGCCCGCGAGCTCGCTACGACAATGGTTGGAATTGGTAACGATGCTGGCGTAACTACCCGTGCATTGTTAACGGCAATGGATGTTCCGCTTGGTCGAACCGCAGGCAACGCACTTGAAGTTCAAGAATCAATTGACGTGCTTGCTGGAGGCGGTCCAGCTGATGTTGTCGAACTCACTGTGACTCTTGCGCGCGAGATATTGGAAGCAAGCGGCGCCTCGGGATTACAAGATCCAGCACTGGCTCTTTCAGATGGTTCAGCCATGGACGTCTGGCGCGCAATGATCTCAGCGCAAGGTGGAGATTTATCTGTACCACTTCCAGTCGCCAAAGAAAATCATGACGTTGTTGCGAACGCTTCTGGTTACTTGACCAAGTTAGATGCCCTTTCAGTAGGAATGGCTAGCTGGCGACTGGGCGCAGGCCGGGCCAGAAAAGAAGATTCCGTTCAGTTCGGCGCAGGAATTGAATGGCATGTTGGCCATGGTGAGAAAGTTGAAAAGGGCCAAAAGCTCTTTACTTTGCACACCGATGAGCCTGCTCGATTCGAATCCGCTTTAGAAGTCTTAAAGCAAGGTTACGAAATCGGAACTGAGTCAGAAATATCACAACGCTTGCCATTAATCATTGATCGTGTTGTCTAAAACTTGTTTGTAAAACTTTCCCAAGTATTCTGATTACATGCCTGAATTAATTAGCGAACCAACCATGATTCCAGTTCCCGGTGGAAAATCTATTGCAGAGTACATCGGCCGAGTAAAGACTGGCGACAATGACGTTTCCGTTGCAGTCATGCATGCACCGGCTGGTTGGTCAGAACCAGCTCAAGCTCCGGCCTTTGATGAATTCACAATTGTCATCACTGGTTCGATTGATGTTGAACACGAAGGTAAGACGACAACAGTCGGCGCTGGTCAGGCATTAATCACACGCGCCGGCGAGAAGGTGCGCTATCTAACTCGAGAAGATGCACATTACGTGGCTATTTGTGTTCCAGCATTCTCACCAGACCTAGCAAATCGAGATGACGAAGAATGATTTCACCAGCAGTAATTAAAGCGATTCCAAAAGTTGTCTTGCACGACCACTTAGATGGTGGGTTGCGAGTCAAAACAATTTTGGAACTTGCCCAACTTCATAACTACACCGCACTTCCTTTTGACGATGAAGAGCAACTTGGCAATTGGTTTCACACTGCAGTTCAAGGCTCACTGGAAATTTACTTAGAAACGTTTGCGCACACCGTCGGTGTTATGCAAACTCCAGATGCGTTGCAACGGGTAGCAAGTGAATGTGCACAAGACCTAGCTGAAGATGGTGTGGTCTATGCCGAAATTAGATTTGCTCCTGAACTACACACTGCAAAAGGTTTGAGCTACCGCGAAGTTATCGACAACGTGTTACTTGGTTTTGCTCAAGGTGAAGCCGCGGCAAAAGCTGCTGGCAAATCCATTCGAGTTGTTGCACTGCTAACTGCGATGCGTATGGCTGATGTGTCACTAGAAATTGCAAAGCTTGTTGTTGAGTATCGCGATCGTGGTGTTGTTGGTTTCGACATTGCGGGTAAAGAAGCTGGCTATCCTCCGACAGAGCACATCGAGGCCTTCCAATACTTACAACGCAACAATGCGCACTTCACAATTCACGCTGGTGAAGCATTTGGTCTAAAGAGTATTTGGGAAGCAATTCAATTCTGTGGCACTGAACGTCTTGGTCACGGAGTTCGAATCATTGATGATGTAACAGTTGATCCTGATGGCACCGTAACTCTCGGAGACTTAGCTGCTTACGTGCGTGACCGTCGAATTCCGTTGGAACTATGTCCTAAATCAAATGTTGATACTGGCGCTGCTGCCAGCATTGCTGAGCACCCAATTGGTTTACTTCGCAAGCTAAATTTCCGAGTGACTTTGAATACTGATAATCGTTTAATGTCAGACACTTCGATGTCGGCTGAAATGACATCACTAGTTGAGGCATTCGATTATTCATTGCGGGATCTGGAATGGCTGACAGTCAACGGTATGAAGAGTTCATTCTTACCGTTTGATCAACGTTTGGACATCATCAATCACATCATCAAGCCTGGCTACGCCAGACTTCGTGAACAGGTTGGTTCTTAGTAACTTCCGGTTGCAGTAACGCCATCAAGGATTGCGCGAGAACTGGAAAGTCCTAGACGAGTGGCTCCCGCGTTTATTAACTCGGTCGCAAACGCAATATCTCGAATGCCGCCAGATGCTTTAACACCTAATCGGCCACCAACGGTTTCGTGCATGATCTTGATGGCTCGCACATCAGCGCCGCCAGCTGGATGAAAGCCAGTAGCAGTCTTAACGAAATCAGCTCCGGCACTTTCGCAGCGTTGGCAGGCCTTGGCAATCTGCTCATCGGTTAGTGCCGCTGTTTCTAAAATCACTTTCAGTAAAGCGTTGCCTGTGGCTTTGCGGACGGCTGAAACTTCTGCTTCTAAGTAGTCCCAATCCCCCATGATGGCTCGGCCAACATCGATAACCATGTCGACTTCATATGCGCCTTGCGAAACCGAAAGTTTTGCTTCGGCTGCTTTAATCTCGGCCTCGTGCTTGCCACTAGGAAAACCACAAACGGTAGCGACCTTAACGCCGTTAGAAACATTGGCCGCAGCCAGCGATACAAAAGTTGGTGAAACACAAACTGAAAAAGTGCCAAGTTCAGTCGCTTCAGCACACAGCGCAATTACGTCTGCATCCGTGGCTTCTGGCTTGAGCAAGGTGTGATCGATCATCTTGGCTAATTGATTGCGATCCATCAGTTGCCTCCACCTAGTAGCGGCCTGGCATCTGCTGCCAAACTCTTCAATTCATTATCGGCGGTTTGCTGCGCAATTGCTAAATCATCGCCGCGAACTACGACTTCTAAGTAGCACTTAATCTTTGGTTCAGTTCCACTGGGCCGAACAATCACTCGGGCCTTTTGGATCTGATCGTTACCAGCTAAGTGAATAATCACTGCATCTGTCTTTGGCAATTCACCCAAACCAATTGCGAGATCATCAATACTGCTGACTTGTAGGCCGCCAAATTTTGTTGGTGGTGTATTTCGGATGCCAGCCATTGTCATAGCAACTTGGTCAGTGCTAGTTACTCGCACCGAAACTTGATCAGTTGCATGTAGGCCATGTGCCAATGCCAGCTCATCGAGTACTTGCCAAAGAGTTTTCCCTTGACCCTTTAAGTGAGCCAGCATTTCCATAAACATTGCTGCTGCTGAGATGCCATCTTTATCAATAACGTTCTTGGGGTCAACACAATAACCCAAAGCTTCTTCATAACCGAAAGCTAAATTTTTCGCTCGTGAAACCCATTTGAAGCCAGTTACCGTCGATTCATATCGAAGCCCAGCAGATTTGGCAATCGACTCCAACATCATCGAAGACACAATTGAGTTTGCAAAAGTTCCAGAAAGCTTTGAACCAGCTATCTTTGCTCGCTCAATCATCCACCAGCCAAGCAGGCTACCGATTTGATCGCCACGAAGGGTGACCCAATCTCCGGTTGAATTCGAGGCAGCAGCCGCAAAGCGATCCGCATCTGGATCATTTGCTAACAGTACGTCGACTGAATTCTTCTTAGCTAGCGCAATTGCAATGTCTAGTGCACCCTTTTCCTCTGGATTAGGAAATGCCACGGTTGGAAACGCTGGATCGGGATCACGTTGTTCTGGTGCTGCAATCGGCTCAGCGAATCCTGATGCAATAAACACAGATTGCAAAGTCTTCCAGCCGACACCATGCATGGCCGTGTAGACCGAAGTTACGGATTTACGTTGAGCTTCTGTTGTTGGGCCAGACGTAATTAGTTGTGAAGTTAATGATGTGTATGTGTCTACAACTTCGTCGCTTACTTTTTTGCCAGCATCACCTTGAACAATTTCTCTAACATTTGTCACAGTCTTGATTAACTTTGAAATCTGTTCATCAACTGGTGAAACAATTTGGCGACCATCACCTAAATAAACTTTGTATCCGTTGTCTTGTGGCGGGTTATGACTTGCAGTGACCATGACACCAGCGCATGCACCCGAATGGCGAATTGCAAAAGCCAAAACGGGTGTTGGAACAACGTGCGAAAAAACTATTGGCTCAAGGCCAGCACCTGACATTACGCGTGCGGTGTCAGCTGCAAAAACATCACTGTTGTATCGAGCATCGAATCCGATGACAACTTTCTTTCCAGCAAAACCTTGTTGCACTAAGTACTGAGCCAGACCAGAGGCAGCTTGCAATACTGTTACGCGATTCATCCGATTCGGACCCGCACCTAATGCGCCACGTAAACCAGCAGTGCCAAATTCGAGCGGAGCTAAGAATGCGTCTTGCAGCTCAAGCAATGCGGCACTATCTGTTTGCGCTTCTTCTAAAAGCTCGGTGAGTTGCGCTTTAGTTACTTGATCTGGATCTTGTTCGATCCAATTCAGAGCCTGCTGCTTCAGCTCGCTATCGATACTCACTGATCTAGCGTAAAGCCGAGTAACTACTTAGTTAACAATGCCTCAATGTCTGAACGAATATCTTCTGGGGCTGTGCTTGGGGCGTAGCGCTTGATGGATTCACCATCTGGCGCAATTAGGAATTTTGTGAAGTTCCATTTCACGCCGCCGCCAAGTAAACCTTTGGAACGACTCTTGAGGAATTGGAAAACTGGATGGGCATCTTTGCCATTTACATTGACTTTTTGTGACAGCGGGAAATCTACGCCGTAATTAACTTTGCAAAACTCATCGATTTGGGCATCATCGCCTGGCTCTTGGTGAGCGAATTGGTCACATGGGAAACCCAGAACAATCAGGCCTTGGGATCTGAATTCTTCGTGTAGTTTTTGCAAACCTTCATACTGCGGCGTGAAGCCACACTTGCTTGCAGTGTTAACAACCAAAATTGGCTTACCTGAGTAATCAGAAAGCGAAACACTCTCGCCACGATTGTTTACATAGGACAAGTCGTAAATGTTTGATGTAGCCATGTCTCCATGATTCCCTGCATCTGACTTACTAGCAACTGCTACCTGAGTGTTTAAGCCATACTTCAGAATCTTGGGCTATACGGTTAACGCATGGAAACAATTGTTTTGAACATTCGCTGGGCTGGCTATCTTTTATTTGCAATTGGTTTAATCAATTGGAGATATCAGAACTCATTTGAAAAAGGTGCGCCACTTTGGATGTTTGGACTTGCGCTGATCATAGGAACTTACATTCCAGCAGTTTCTAAATTAATGACATCAAAAGTCGGTGTCATCGTAATTGCGATTGTTGTTGCACTACTTCTTCTGATGGCGTTTACTGCTTAAGGCGTAGCTGCCGGATTAAACCTGATGATGGCCTGAACCATCATGTGATCTGATCCTCGATAGTTGTTATCAAAAGTTCCATCTTCATTTAGGCGCAACGCAACTTGATAAGCATCGACATTTAGTAATTCGCCTTTGAACATTACGTAATCAATGCGAACTGGATCACTCGAAGTGATTGGACGCTTAGGCCAACCAGAGCGATTACTTCCGGTGTAAGAAGTTGTGTAAGCATCGCCAAAGAACTTGTATTCATTAGTTGGTGCATTAAACGAATCAAGCCAACCATCTTCAGCTAATTCAAAGAGCATTCCTTTTGGTTCGCGATTGTCATACGAATTAAAGTCGCCCATCAAAACCATCGGAACACCTTCGAGACCGCTTGCTTTGTTAAGTTCTTCAGCCCAAGTTGTAAATGCACTACCGACAAGTTCTCGATCCTTCTTACCCCGAGCGTTCTTTTCGTTGTTCAAGTGCAAGCTAACTGCCAGGAATGTTCCCGTACCGTTAAGGCCTTCAAGGTATGCCCAACTAAACTCCCGAGTCTTGGCATAACGAAGTCCGTCAACTATGTCAGTTAGTCGACCTTGGCCTGCAGATGGAATTCCTTCCGGAAGATCTACTTGTTTGACTTTGTCTGCTTTATAAAGAATGTGCGCCGAATGTATACAGCTATTTGGATCACAAGTATCGACTTCGGTGGTTGTTGGTACGTAGCCACCGGCTGCTGACATAGCTTGAATGTCTTGCCAATGCGTCATGCGAGCGCCACCTTCGCCAACAACACGAATCTGCGTTGCTTCCTGCAAACCAATTACGTCTGAGTTGGATTCGTTGATGGTTCTGCCGATTGCCTCTCGACGATTCTTCCAAGATGGGACGGCGGTGTTATTTGGTTTAGCAATGTTGAAGGTCGCAAACGTCAGAGTTGGTATCGGCAAGATCGTTGGAGAAATCGTTGGCTCGGTCACGCTCAAAGTTGGCGCTGCGCTGATAGTCGGAGCTGCGTTATCACTCTGCGGAATCCAGTTGGAAGCAGCCGGCACCACAATCAGTGAGGCGATCACTACGAAAACTGGAATAGCGAACAGCTTGCTCTGTCTAAAGTCTTTAAATGCCGAGTGATCTGGGGGCTTAGGTGCGCGCCGTCTACCGCGGTTTTCCTCGTTTTTCCCCATTGCCCAAGCCTAAGCCAGTAAACCCAAAGCGAACATGTCCAAAAAGTTAACAAATTGCTTAAATAGCAAGGGTTTCCGCCTGGCAAGTAGAATTGAAGCCTGCCAGTAATTGTGAAATTTCGCAGTTTGCGCCTAACCAAGGAGTCCAAATGGGTTTGCTCGACAACCTGGAACAGCGCCTAGACCGAATCGTAAATGGCTCATTTTCCAAGGCCTTTAAATCTGAGGTTCAGCCGGTCGAACTTGGTGCAGCTTTGCAACAGGAAATCGATAACCGGGCAGATACCATAACTGGGCAGACCGTCGTACCTAACATCTTCATTATTGAACTTGGCTCAGTAGATCACGAACGCCTAGAAACCTACTTTGAAACATTGAGTGTTGAACTGGGAAATTTGGCAGATGCCTATTCAAGTGAGCAGCGGTACACCACAGTTGATTCGGCTCACATATCTTTCGATCTAGATTCAGAATTGGAAACAGGTGTGTTTCGAATTCGCAGCACTGCCGCAAAGCGACCAGCCGATGTAATCGCAGCTTCCTTGGTCGCGCAGGATGTCACACCACAAGTTCCCCTAACTTCTTTCACGCCAGAAGCAACTCCATATCTAACGTCTATAACTGGTGAGGAATTTAAGATCACTAAATCAGTTACAAATATCGGACGTGGCGTCGAAGCAGATATTCAAATCGATGACACAAGTGTTAGTCGCTTGCACTGCGCGATCGTATTGGGTTCAGAAGTTTTAGTTCGCGACCTTGGCTCAACAAATGGAACTGTGGTCGATGGTGCGCGTGCCACTGAGTCGATACTTCGTGACGGTTCAATTATCAAAGTTGGAAACATTACTCTGACATACATGAGTAAGTGAGCTGACAATGTCTGAACTACTGCTCAGCATTTTGCGAATTGGTTTTCTGATCGCGCTTTGGTGGTTTGTGCTTACCGTAGTTTCAGTCTTGCGAAGAGATCTACAAGCGCCTCGTGATGCAAAGCCATTAACTCCAGCGCGCTCTGGCAAACGACCAAGTCCTAGGCCAACACTTCGTGCCCGCAAAACTTCAACTCAACTGGTAATCGTTGAAGGCGCACTTACTGGAACTGCCGTTCCATTAGGTTCATCTCCAATCATTATTGGTCGAGCACCTGATGCCACAATCGTTTTAGATGATGACTTCGTAAGTACGCATCACGCACGCTTAACTCCAAATGGCAACCATTGGATGGTTGAAGATCTTGGTTCAACAAATGGAACTTGGATTGATCGCACTCGCGTAACAACGCCAACTGTTTTCCGGCCGGGGACGCAACTTCGGATTGGCCGAACCAGCATGGAATTGAGCTCATGACCGGTTTAAGTCTTCGTTTTGCCGCCCGCTCCGAAATTGGCAGGGTGCGTCGCAATAACGAAGATGCGGGATATGCAGCAACCGACTTACTCGTAGTGGCTGATGGCATGGGTGGTCACGAAGCTGGTGAACTAGCTAGCGCTGCAACGGTAGCGGCAGTAGTTGCGGCTGCGGCTTCCACTGTTGGTGCTGATGAAGTATTGAGTCAACTTGCTGAAGCCGTTATTACTTCTGGTGAATACATCGCTGATGTTGTTGCCGGTAATCGTGATCTCGCAGGCATGGGAACGACCATGACAGTTGTTGCACTACGAGAAGACCGCATTGCTATGGCACATGTTGGTGATTCCCGCGCTTATGTATATCGCGATTCGGAATTGCAGCAAATGACAAAGGATCACACTTTTGTTCAGACTTTGGTCGATTCGGGTGAAATCACAATAGAAGAAGCAGCTGTACATCCACGACGCAATCTAATGATGCGAGCAATCGATGGCATCCACGCAGTTGAGGTTGACTTATCCGTTCGGGAAACTCGCGAAGGTGATCGCTACTTAATTTGTAGTGATGGGCTTTGCGGAGTAATCGATGCAAATCTAATTGCTGAATGCTTAGCTCATGAAGATTTAACTCAAGCTGTAACACAATTAATTGATGCTGCTATGTCAGCTGGCGCACCTGACAACATAACGGTTGTCGTTGCAGACGTAGTTAACGACAGCATTGAAGTTGATCCAGTGTTAATTGGTTCTGCTGCTGATTCACTAAACCAATCTCGCCTACCTGCTGTTGACTTTCCAGATGAAGGTGAAGCATCAGTTCTAGTTAAAGAATTTGACTTACTAGATTCTGGCAAAAACTGGTTGGTGCCAGTGCTTTCAACAATTGGAGTTATCGCTGTTGGAATTGCTGCCACGCTTTGGTGGTTAGCTAACCAATGGTTTGTCGGGGTTTACGAAAAAGAAGATGTGGTTGCAATCTTCCAAGGAATCCCTGCAGGTGGCATGTATCGCCTAGTTGAGATTTCTGAAATTGAAGCAGGCAAGTTACCAGAATTTGAACGGGATCAGGTTTACCAAACTTTTGAATCTGGAGATTTTGAAAGTGCCGAAGCTGCAGTTGAACGCCTAAAGCTCAGTGCAGATCTATGTGTGCTGAATCCTGCAACACCTGGTTGTCCGGAGCTTGCTCAGTGAGCGAAACCCTAAATCGCTATCGAGTTTCAACTCGGCGCTCAGCTGAGTTGGCGCTATTAGTTGGGGCTTGGCTGATCGGAGTTTTTGCCTGGATCCTGGTGGATTCTGCAACGGGTGAAACCTCATTAGGTGGCTGGACTTCGTTACTTAGTGCAGGCGTGCTGCTCTTAATCACACATGGCGTAGTGCGCTGGCAGGCACCTTATGCCGACCCACTGTTGTTGCCTAGTGTGGCTGCGTTAAACATGCTGGGCCTTGCCATGATTCATCGGCTAGACATTGCCGCGGCGCAACGTGCAATTAGTAACGGTAGTCCGATGCCGACTCCAGATGTGTACTTGCAATTGACATGGATGCTAGTTGGCCTGGTTGCATTCATGTTGGTCTTATCTTTCGTTGGTGATCATCGCAGACTACAAAGATTCACATTCACTGCCGGGTTTGCTGGAATTGCACTTCTTTTTCTACCGTTGCTACCTTTCATCGGCAGCGAAGTTAATGGCGCTCGACTCTGGATTAACTTTCTCGGCTTCACTTTTCAACCAGGCGAGTTAGCCAAAGTTGCCCTAACAATTTTCTTCGCTGGTTTTTTGGTTACCCGAAGACACTCACTTGCGCTCGTTCACAAGAAAATTCTTGGCGTAGGAGTTCCGCGTGCAAAAGATGTTGGCCCACTTCTTTTAGTTTGGTTCGCTGCACTTTTAGTTTTGATTTTGGAACGCGATCTTGGAACTTCGCTACTTTTGTTCGGGCTATTCATCGTGATGCTTTATGTGGCAACTGGTCGACGCTCTTGGGTACTGATCGGTGGCTCGTTGTTAACTGTTGGTGGTGGGCTGGCTTATCAAGCATTCGGTCACGTGCGAGTGCGCTTTGATGTTTGGTTAGATCCATTCGCTGATGCAAATGGTTCCGGATTTCAAATTGTGCAATCGCTCTATGGCTTTGCTAATGGTGGAATCTTTGGAACTGGTTGGGGTCAGGGTTACCCGCAATTAGTTCCGTTTGCAAAGACTGACTTCATTACTTCCGCACTCGGCGAAGAACTGGGTTTGATGGGAATGATTGCAATCTTGTTGTTGTTTGCAATTGTTGTTGAGCGTGGCGCTCGAGCTGCAGTTGCAACTCGCGATCCGTTTGGTAACTTGCTAGCAATTGGTCTTACAACCGTAATTGGGCTGCAGACCTTCATTGTGATTGGCGGCGTCACTCGGCTAGTTCCGCTAACCGGATTAACAACTCCGTTCTTGTCCTATGGCGGTTCTTCCTTGGTCGCTAACTACATAATCATTGCGCTGTTGATTCGAATTTCTAACGCTGCTCGGGCACCGGAAGTTACTGATGCTGAGTTAGTGCTGCGTCAGGATGGTGAAGGCAATGATTAGACAAATCAATCGAGTCACTGCCGCCATAGTTGTGCTTCTACTGGCATTGATTATCAATCTTTCTTACATTCAAGTTTTCAAAGCTGGTGACTTACGAGGTCAAGCTGGCAACCAGCGCGTGACTTTGACTGAGTATTCACGCGAGCGCGGCCCAATTCTGCTTGCTTCTGAAGCGATCGCTGAATCAACACCAACTTCTGATGCCTTGAAGTATCTACGCGAGTACCCAGATGGTTCGACTTACGCCTCGATCACAGGTTTTTACTCTTTGGTTTACGGCGCAACTGGAATTGAATCGGAAGCCAACAATATTCTTGCTGGAAATGACAGTCGCTTCTTCGTTGATCGCCTGCAACA
>WLGZ01000150.1 GCA_009702945.1 Actinomycetota bacterium
CGCGCATGAAGTCGCTGAAGACTAGGAATGTGCCAGCAAACGGTCGAGTCAAGCCACCAAGTGCCATGCCATTCATTGCGCAAGCCATCGCAAACTCTCGAATTCCGTAGTGGATGATTCGGCCGCCTTCAGCAGCACCCGACATCGCACTTGATTTCGGAAGGAAAGATCTGCCGTGCTCAATGGTTGTTAAATTGCTATCGCCCAAATCGGCCGAGCCACCCCAAAGTTCTGGAAGTACTTGCGCCATGGCGTTGATGGTGTCACCGGATGCCTTGCGAGTTGCAACCGAAGTGCCGGGTTCAAATCTAGGCAGGGCTTCGTGCCAATTTGTTGGCAGTTCGCGTGCCGCAAGTCGCTGATACAACTTTGCTGAATCCGGGTTCTTGCTAGCCCAAGTCAAGAACTCGGCTGACCATAGCTCATGACTTTCGCGACCTCTTGTTGCAACCTGCCTGACGTGCGTTAGGACTTCAGTTGAGATCTCAAAAGTTTTAGCTGGATCAAGACCGAGTAATTCTTTTGTCGCCGCAACTTCAGCGTCGCCAAGAGCCGCGCCATGAATCTTGCCAGTGTTCTTCAAGTTTGGTGCTGGCCAACCAATTACGTTTCTAACTCGAATCAAAGTTGGTTTTTCGGATTGCGCCACAGCACTAGCAATTGCAAGATCCAATGACGTGACGTCAATCTCACCATTGCTCAGCATTTCTACATGGCTTACGTTCCAGCCGTACGATGCGTATCGAGCAAGCACATCCTCAGTAAATGAAACTGCAGTGTCACCCTCAATACTGATGTGGTTGTCGTCATAAAGTACGACGAGGTTGCTTAGCTCTTGATGGCCAGCCAAGGATGATGCTTCGGAAGTAACACCTTCCTGAAGGCAGCCATCACCGGCAATAACCCAGATTTTGTGATCGAAAACACTCTGACCGGCAGCAGCAGTTGGATCTAAGAGATTGCGCACGTAGCGAGCGTCCATTGCCATACCTACTGCGGTTGCTAAACCAGTTCCAAGCGGGCCGGTTGTGGCTTCAACGCCAGCAGTGTGGCCAAATTCAGGGTGACCTGGCGTCTTACTATCCCAAGTTCTAAACGACTGCAGATCTTCTAGCTCTAGACCGTAACCACTAAGAAAAAGTTGAGTGTAAAGCGTGATACTGCTGTGGCCATTGGAAAGTACAAACCGATCTCGGCCATGCCACTTTGGATCAGCTGGGTCATGTCTCATCCATTTCTGGAAAAGCAGATAAGCCATTGGGGCCAGACTCATTGCGGTGCCAGGGTGACCATTGCCAACTTTTTGCACACTGTCCATTGCTAGGGCACGGGCTGCGGTAACGGCTTGGTCGTCGAGTTCGTTCCAGATGAATTTGCTCACGAACCAAGGTTATCTACTGGGCGTTCGCGACTTGCGTTAGGCGCAGGTAGGCTCATTATGTGTCATCGCAACTAAACGATCTGAGTAACGCCAAGTCAGATGTTGTTTGGATTACACCAACCTGGCGGGCTTATCTAGCCCTAACAAAGCCCCGAATTATTGAATTACTGCTGGTAACGACTATTCCAACTATGTTCCTGGCAGCTGGTGGGTTTCCAGCTTGGGCCTTGGTTTGTTGGACTCTGCTGGGCGGAACGCTAGCGGCAGGCGGTGCCAACGTTCTCAATTGCTACCTCGATCGCGACATCGACGCGATGATGCACCGAACTGCACATCGACCATCAGCTACCGGACAAATCTCAGGCTCTCGAACTGTGACATTCGGATTAATCCTGTCCGTACTTTCGGTTTCAGTTTTGGCTTTAACGGTCAACTTATTGTCAGCGGCTCTGGCAGCCTTTGCGATTGCGTTTTATGTAATCGGCTACACCATGTTGCTTAAGCGTCGCACTTCACAAAACATCGTGTGGGGAGGAGCTGCCGGCTGCATGCCAGTTCTAATTGGCTGGAGCGCAGTAACTGGTTCGCTTTCTTGGACACCAGTGGTTCTCTTCCTTATTGTTTTCTTTTGGACACCGCCGCACTATTGGCCGCTTTCACTTCGCTACAAAGACGACTATGCCGCAGCCGGCGTACCTATGCTGCCGGTTACAGATACTCCGCATGTAGTTGCAAAACAGATCATCATTTACTCATGGGTTATGGTCGCAACTACTTTGGCTCTGATTCCGATTGCCGGAATGAATTGGCTCTATTCAGCAGTGGCCGTAGCAAGTGGTGCTCTGTTTATCTATGAGGCATATGCGTTGCGTTCCAGAGTTCGAAAGAATCTGGATGACCTAAATCCCATGCGATTGTTTCACTGGTCAATCTCATACCTTTCGCTAATTTTCCTCGCAATTGGTATTGATCCGTTCCTGTAAGTCAGCCTCGGGTATTACGAGCTAAGTAAAACCTCACGGTGAATATCCAAAGTAGGCAAGCACCAAGTACATGCACTGCCACTAATCCCCAGGGCAGTCCCGTAAAGAACTGCGTGTAGCCAACGAAACCCTGTGCAATACAAACGCCAACCACTATCCATGCCTGCTTAGTTACGTGCTTTGGCGCAGCTGTGGCCAGAAGTGCAACCAGAAGTCCAGCTGTTAGCCCCAGATAGAGCCAGACGAGTGCGGCGTGAATAGTTGTGATGTTACGAAACTCAAAACCAAGCCGCACTATTTCGTTTGTGTCGCCAGCATGCGGGCCAGAGCCAGTCACCAAAGTTCCGACCGCGATAACAACTAATGCCAACCAAATGTGAATTCGCATCCCAAGATCAATTGGTTTGGCAACTTGAAGTGCAACTGGACGGTCATCTGCTTCTTGAGCTTTAACTAACAAAAAAACTGCAACTGTGATTAGGCCAATTGAAACCATGAAGTGTGCGGCGACAATCAAAGGATGCAATCCGGTAAGAACCGTAATGCCGCCCAAGATTGCCTGCGCGAAAATTCCGAGCAGAATTCCAAGTGCTAAAACAGTTAGCGATCTGCGCTTGGCTAGGCCGGCTAGTCGACGTTCTTGATTGTGCTTAAAGACAGCAAACAAGGATGCGATGGCAACGATCAACAAAACAAAGGTAAGCAGGCGATTCCCAAACTCAATGTATTTATGAAAAGCCTCGGTTTGCGCTGAAGTCGGGGCAATCGAACCAGCAACGCATTCCGGCCAAGTCGGGCACCCCAGCCCGGAAGCGGTAAGGCGTACTGTGGCTCCTGTAAGAACGATTCCGGTTTGAGCTACCAGGTTGGCGATAAGGGTTCGGTGTTGCCAGGTGCGCAGTTTTGGGGGAATCACTCTTACAGCCTAAAGGCCTTATCTAACTAGTGCTTATTGGGTACTTCAGGTAGTGGAACCCCGGAGGTGCGGATTTAGGCGATATA
>WLGZ01000151.1 GCA_009702945.1 Actinomycetota bacterium
GGCTCCAAAGTCATCTTCTTTTCGATGCCATCGATGCCAGCTGCGATCATGCCAGCCACTGCTAGGTAAGGATTCACGTCGCCACCTGGAACACGGTTCTCAACACGCAAACTCTGACCATGACCAACGAGGCGGTAAGAGCAGGTGCGATTGTCGCGACCCCACTTGATTGCTGTTGGAGCAAAGCTACCTGGGGAGTACCGCTTGTAGCTATTAACGGTTGGTGCATACATGATGCTGAGTTCGCGCATGTGTGCGAGCTGACCTGCGATGTATTGCTTACCAATTTCGCTCAAGCCTTCTGGATCATTGTCATCTGCAAGAACCATAGAGCCATCGATGCCACGGAATGACAAGTGGATGTGGCAGGAGTTACCTTCACGCTCATTGAACTTAGCCATGAAAGTTAGGGCATAGCCATCTTGTGCTGCAATTTCCTTGGCACCGGTCTTGTAGACAACGTGGTGATCGCAAGTAGCTAGAGCATCGGTGTACTTGAACGCAATTTCGTGCTGTCCAAGGTTGCATTCACCCTTTACAGATTCAACCGTCATTCCGGCGTTAACCATGGAAAGACGAATACGTCGAAGAATTGGTTCTACGCGTGAAGTTCCGATGATGCTGTAATCAACGTTGTATTGATTTACTGGAATCAAATCGTGGTACCGCTTATTCCAAGCTTCCTCGTAAGTGTCTTCAAACATGATGAATTCCAGTTCGGTGCCAACCATGGCAACCATTCCCATATCTTCAAGACGCTTAAGTTGCTTCTTAAGAATCTGGCGAGGGGATTCCGGAATGGGATTGTCGTGATGATCAACTAAGTCAGCTAGAACTAAAGCCGTGCCTTCGTGCCAATCGACGTAGCGCATTGTCTTTGGATCAATCTTCATAACCATGTCGCCATAGCCCGTGTCCCAAGATGAGATGTCGTAACCCTGAACTGTGTTCATGTCGATGTCAACGGCAACTAAATAGTTGCAACCCTCGGTGCCATGATTCAGCACGTCGCTAAGGAAGTAGTCACCGTGCAGGCGCTTGCCTTGGAGGCGTCCCTGCATGTCCGTTATGGCCACAATGACGGTATCGATTCGGCCTTCTTTAATGTCCTTAGTCAGGGCATCAATTGAAAGTGGAAAACTTACCGCGGCCATGAGATCTCCTTCAACAGGCTTGAAACACTTAACTTTTGCTGCCTTGAATCTATCTGGTTTTACCTTGAAAAATCTAGTTTTTTCAAGGTTGTTTACCAATTACGGAAGTTAACCTCGGAACTATCTAGGCGTTAGAACTAGGGGCAAAATCTCGACTACGCTCTTTCTAGGAAGTTACCCAAAACCTGCACAAAGAGGAATTATGAGCGACATATTTGATGTTTTGAATCCGGCAACTGAGGACATTGTCAAGACCGTCCACATGGCATCGGCGGATGAGATCGATGCTGTTGTATCCAAAGCTCAAGCTGCCTGGCCAGCTTGGCGCGATCTTGCTCCAGGTGCTCGCGCAGATGTACTTCGTAAATTCGCTCAACTTGTTTCAGAAAGCAACGAAGAACTAGCCAAACTAGAAGTTCTTGAAGCTGGCCACACAATTGGAAACGCGCGCTGGGAAGCACAAAATGTCGCCAATGTTTTGAATTACATGGCAGGTGGCGTTGAACGATTAACTGGACATCAAATTCCAGTGCCAGGTGGAATCGACATTACTTTCCATGAAGCAATCGGTGTAGTCGGAATCATCGTTCCTTGGAACTTCCCAATGCCAGTTGCAGCATGGGGATTCGCACCAGCGCTTGCTGCCGGTAACACTGTTGTTTTGAAACCAGCTGAAACAACTCCGTTAACAGCACTACGTCTCGCCGAGTTAGCCCTTGAAGCAGGTATTCCAGAGAACGTGTTTAACGTCGTTCCTGGTTTTGGAAAAGTTGCTGGGCAGCGCATCGTTGACCATCCCGCAATTCGTAAAATCTGCTTCACAGGCTCAACCGCAGTTGGCACCAGCATCATGCAGGCCAGTGCTTCGCAGTTAAAGCGTGTGACACTTGAGCTTGGTGGCAAGAGCCCAACCATTATCTTCGCCGATGCTGACATTGAAAAAGCAGCGAAGGCAGCACCAGGCGCTGTATTTGATAATTCAGGTCAAGATTGCTGTGCCCGTTCTCGCATTTTGGTGCAGCGAAGTGTTTACGACGAAGTGCTTGCTTACATGGAGCCAGTTGTTAAAGGGATGCACACTGGAAATCCAGCAGATGAATCAGTAGACATGGGTCCACTGATTAGCGCATTGCAGCGCGATCGCGTTCAGTCGTTCGTTCCTGAAGGTGCGCCAGTTCTGTTTCAAGGTGAAGCTCCAACTGGTAAAGGCTTTTGGTTCCCGCCGACTGTTTTGGCTCCGATTTCAGAATCAGACATTCAGTACAGCCAGGAAATCTTTGGCCCAGTTGCCGTAGTGATTCCATTTGATGATGAAGCTGATGCAATTCGAATGGCCAACAGCACTGATTACGGTCTAGCTGGATCAATTTGGACCAGAGATGTCGGTCGGGCAATGCGCATGGCAAGAGGCGTGGAATCGGGCGTAATCTCAATTAACTCGCATTCGGCTGTCCGTTACTGGACACCGTTTGGTGGATTCAAGAAGTCGGGAATCGGCCGAGAACTGGGCCCTCATGCACTTGAAGCTTTTACCGAAACTAAGAATGTATTCATAAGCACTGAGGACTAAACTCAAGTTGCCTGAGAAATTCAGGCTTGAACCCGAAAGTAGGATGTAAGTGAAGCGTTTACAAGACCGCGTAGCAGTAATCACTGGCGGCTCAAGTGGCATTGGTAAAGCAACCGCAATTCGTTTAGCTGAAGAAGGCGCGAAAGTTGTAATTGCTGACCTAGATCCAGTATCAGGCGAAAAAGTTGCAGCCCAAATTGGTGGCATCTTTGTTAAGGCTGATGTAACAAATGCAGACGATGTTGCAAACATGTACAAAGTTGCATTCGACACTTACGGTTCAGTAGACATTGCATTCAACAATGCTGGTATCTCGCCGCCAGACGACGATTCAATCTTGACTACAGGAATTGACGCATGGCGCCGAGTCCAAGAAGTGAACTTGACTTCGGTTTACCTTTGCTGCAAGGAAGTAATTCCTTACATGCAGCGTCAGGGTAAGGGTGCAATCGTTAACACTGCATCGTTCGTTGCAACTATGGCTGCAGCAACATCACAGATTTCTTACACCGCTTCTAAGGGTGGCGTTCTAGCAATGACTCGCGAACTAGGTGTGCAGTTTGCTCGTGAAGGCATTCGCATCAATGCACTATCGCCTGGCCCAGTTAACAC
>WLGZ01000152.1 GCA_009702945.1 Actinomycetota bacterium
AATTGACACGATTTTGGAAGCTAGTGAGCTTCTTGCCGGCAATGGAAAAGTAGTAGCCGTTGGTTGCTTGGCACAAAGGTACGGCAAGGAACTCGCGGCAGAACTTCCCGAAGCTGATGCGGTGTTGAGTTTTGATGACTACGCCGAAATCGGTTCCACACTTCGAAAAGTTCTAGCTGGGGAAAGTATCGTTCCGCACACACCTGGAGATAGAAGGAAGTTACTTCCAATTTCGCCAGTTGATAGGCAGTTAGCTAGCGAAGATGTCTCAACTCCAGGCATGGGGCCGCATGTGTATCGCAAACGTCTTGAGTCCACACCTTGGGCGCCGTTAAAGATTGCCTCTGGCTGTGACCGCAGATGTACCTTCTGTGCGATTCCGGCTTTTCGTGGCTCATTCGTTTCGCGTGATCCAGGTGAGATTTTTGAAGAGGCCGCTTGGCTTGGCGAGAATGGCGTTCGTGAACTTCTCTTAGTCAGTGAGAATTCAACTTCATATGGCAAAGATCTTGGGGACTTGAGGTTGCTCGAGAAACTTTTGCCGCTTTTGGTGCAGCCAGAAGGAATTGAATGGGTTCGGGTTTCATACTTACAGCCCGCTGAAATGCGCCCAGATCTAATCAGCGTGATCGCTAATACTCCTGGCATCGTTCCTTACTTTGATCTTTCATTTCAACATGCCAGCAATGCGGTATTGCGCCGCATGAAGAGATTTGGTGGAACTGACAGCTTTCTAGATCTCTTGAGTGCAATTCGAATTCATAACCCGCTGGCTGGGGCGCGAACTAACTTCATTGTTGGCTTCCCAGGGGAAACTGACGAAGACATCACTGAATTGATCAACTTCATCGAAGGCGCACGCCTTGATGCAATCGGCGTATTTGCTTATTCGGACGAAGATGGCACGGCAGCCGTAAAGCTAGATGGTCATCTTCCGGAACACGAAGTGCAAGCCAGACACGAAGCTGTGAGCAAGGTAGCTTTGCGCGTCAGCGAAGATGTTGCGCGCAGCCGTATCGGGCAAGAAGTTTCGGTGTTAATTGAAGAAGTCGGAAATCAAGGGCGAAGTGAACATCAAGGCCCTGAGGTTGATGGCGCTACAACCGTTGAGACAGACGAGCAATTGCCAATTGGGACTATCGTGCGAGCGGTTGTAATTGATGCAATCGGCGTTGATCTAGTTGCTAAGCAGATTCAGTCATGACGCACTTGCCAACTCCAGATCACTTAGGCGATCCAAATAACGAAGTTCCGATTTTGAACATTCCAAACCTGCTTACAGTGGCTCGATTGTTCATGGTTCCAGTTTTTGGGTACTTAGTTCTGGCAGTTGAGCAAACAGATTCGGCGCAGTGGGCGAGTGCTGCTGTGTTTTTAATTGCAGCATTGACTGACTTGGTAGATGGAGTTTGGGCCAGACGCTATGGCTTAGTTACAAATTTTGGAAAGATCGCTGATCCGATTGCAGATAAAGCATTGATTGGTACTGCCTTGATTGCGCTATCGATACAAGGTGAAATTGCATGGTGGGTAACTGGCGTAATCATCTTTAGAGAAGTTGCCATTACCTTGTTGCGATTCTGGGTTATCAAGCAAGGAGTTATCCCAGCCAGTCGCGGTGGAAAAGTTAAAACCGTAAGTCAGATTATTGCGATTGTGGCATTCCTAATTCCACTCAATGGCTGGGTTGACGCCGTTGCTCAGATGTCGTTAGGCGTTGCCTTGGCACTAACAATTACGACCGGAATCGACTACGTGTTAAAAGCGCGAGTTCTTCCACGTAGTAGTTAAAGTCTTTGGCATACTAGGCGAATGAAACGAGCCGCATAATGACTACCGACATTGATTCCTTAGCTGTAACTGTCGTGTTTGCAATGCAAGGACGAACGGTAGCAACAGCCGAGTCGATTACCGGTGGCCAACTTGGCTCGACGATTACTTCAATTCCAGGCGCCTCCCAGATTTTTCGCGGTGGTGTTATTGCTTACGCAACAGACTTGAAGTCCAGTTTGTTAGGCGTATCTGAAACTTTGCTGGCTGAAGGAGGAGCCGTACAGGCGCAAGTGGCATTAGAAATGGCTACTGGAGTTGCAAACAAGTTAAATGCAGATTTTGGTTTAGCGGTAACTGGCGTTGCCGGTCCAGCTTCGCAAGATGGTCACTTGCCAGGCACGGTTTTTGTTGCTTGCGTGATGCGTGATGAGCAAGGAACCGTGATTGATTCGGCAGTCGATGAGCTACATCTGTTTCCCGAGACTGATGACCCAAGGGAGGCAAGAGATCAAGTAAGAGAAGAGACGGTCGCTGCAGCCCTTGAGCTTTTGCTGACAATGCTCTAAATCCGTCTCTAATGTCTCGAATGTCAGGGTTTATCCCCAGATTTATTGGGCATGATTAACCACAAGACGTAATCAATGGATTATTGATATGATGAAGGAATGGAACGCGAAATGACTCAGCAACAGGTTATGAATACCTCAGCAAGATCTGCCGCGACTCCAAATCAGATCTCCCTGACTCACACCGTGAAGATCGCCGATCCGAGTGCCACTCCGGTCTACGGCAAGAAGATGATTCTTATGCGTCAGGTAATTGGCGAAGAATTGCGCCGCCGCCGTAATGAACAAGGACGAACCCTACGCGACGTATCCCGCGATGCTCAGGTCTCATTGGGGTACTTGTCAGAACTAGAACGTGGCCAAAAAGAGGCATCTTCGGAGCTTTTGGCGGCCGTATGCAATGCGCTAGACACCCCGCTTTCAAGTTTGCTAGCCGGAGTCAGCACAGAAGTAGCCCGCCGTGAAGCCATGATGGCTGATCGCTACTCAACTGTCTAAATCGGTAGCTGGCAAGACCTAGCCATCCAAAAAACAATCACTCAATATTCACTTGGTTTAATAGCGGCCTTTGAATAGTTATGTCAGGTAAGTTCAAAGTGTGCCTGCTGCTAATCCATCTCAAATTCAACGGCACATTAATGGATACCTAGATCATTTACTTGTCGAGCGTGGCCTAGCTAAGAATTCCATGTCTGCGTATCGTCGGGATTTGGCCAGGTACCAAGAATTCCTGGTAAGTCGGGGGATCGCGGAATTTTCAAGCGTTACAGCAAATGAAATCTCGGAATTCTTGATCAGCTTAAGACTGGGTAGCGACCAGCATCCTGCGTTGGCACCTTCATCAGCAGCCAGAACCTTGATTGCGGTGCGCGGGCTGCATGCGTTTTTAGCAAAAGAAGGAATTACTACTTCGGATTCGGCTCGAGCTGTAAAGCCACCAGGTATATCTAAACGTCTACCTAAGGCTTTGACTTTTGCAGAGATTGAGAGATTAC